>CAZOTO010000018.1:0-33105 GCA_964582775.1 uncultured Myxococcales bacterium | reverse complement strand
ATCATGCGGACCCTCCTCGTGGAAGGTGGGCTCCCGGGTGGTCGACGGCGCCCGCCTTCCGACGGTGGAGAGGTAGCGGGCCTCGCGGCGCCGGCCACTCGCATCGGACGGGCGATCGGCCTCGTCAGGAAGGTCCGCCCCCGAGATAGCGCATGACGAGCGCGAGGAGCTCTTCCTCGAAGGCGGGCGTTTCGAGGAGCTCGGGACGATCCTCGACCGCGAACCGGATGGCGCCTTCGATGGTGCGCGTGACGAGGAAGCCCGCGAGGGGAAGGTTCGTCACCTGCAAGTGTTGCTGGTGGTGTTCGAGAACGGATGTGAGCCACGACTCGTACGACGGCTGTCCTCGTGCGACGGCCCGCTCTTCGACGGCCGGCAGCACATCGAGCGTGTGCTGGTAGCGGCCGTAGAAGTGCTCGTTGAGCCGCCACAGGCTGCGGCGTAGCTCGATCGAGTGGTGAATCACCTCCCGCAACGCGTCCTCGAGCGAGCGGTGGGCGATCGCGTCGATTCCGCGGGTTCTCGGGATCAGGGCCTCGGATTCCCGCGCGATCGTTGCGGCGAAGACGGCCGCCACGACTGCTTCCTTGTTGGCGAAGTACTGGTAGAGCGAGCCGATGTTGACGCCCGCCACCTCGGCGATCCGATTCGTGGTGAGCCGCTCCGGCCCCTCTTCCTCGAGGATCCGCGCGCACGCCTGCTCGATCGCCGCGACGAGCTGTCGGGCGCGCTCCTGCTTCGGCTTCCGGCGGGGACCGGGTGGGGACGACGATGTCATGGGGATCGCGGCGGAAATGTAAGCAGTCATGCACCCCCCGGCCAATTCTCCAGAGAATTCACGTGGATCGGGAGGACGGCGCAGACGCCCGGACGTGAATTGACGCCTGCGGCGCGACGCGCGAAGAATCGCCCGGACCCGGATCCAGACGAATCCAGACGGTTCGTCGAGAAAGGGCCGCGGGAAGAGGGCCTTCGAGAGAGGATGCGTTCATGACGGGAGAGTGTGTAGGGAAGGTGGCGCTGGTGACTGGCGCGAGCCGCGGTATCGGTGCGGGGATCGCGCGCAGGCTCGCCGCCGAAGGGGCCTTGGTGGCAGCGGTCGCTCGAAGCCTCGACAGCCACACGTCGAAGTTCCCGGGGACGCTGCGCGAGACAGTGGCGCAGATCACGGCCGACGGCGGACGTGCGGTCGCCATCCAGGGCGACGTGCTCGACGCGGAATCGCGCGCGGCGTTCGTCGCGGCGTGCCAGGAACAGCTCGGTCCGATCGACATCCTGGTGAACAATGCGGCGCTCGGCCCCTATCGTCCGTTCGATCGCTTCACCGACCACGACTTCGAGGTGACCCTCGGCGCGAACTTCCGCGCGCCCTTCGATCTGTGCCAGCTCGTCGTGCCCGTCATGCGCGAGAGGGGGCGCGGCTGGATCCTCAACATCTCCTCCGCTTCGGCGGAGCTTCCTGTGGGCCCGCCGTTCCCCGCCTGGGAGCAGACGACGGGACACCTGCTCTATGCGAGCAGCAAAGCCGCACTCAACCGCTTCACCACGGGGCTCGCAGCCGAGCTGCAGGGAACGGGCATCGCCGTGAACGCGCTCTCGCCCGTGGCCGCCGTGATCACGCCGGCCGTGCAGGCGCTCGGGATGGACAAGTGGCTCGATCCGTCGATGGTCGAGCCCGTCGAGGTCATGGCGGAAGCGGCGCTCGCGCTCTGCTGCTGCGATCCGGCGACGACCACGGGCTGCATCGCCTACAGCGGGACGCTCCTCGAGAAGCTCGGCCGGCGCGTGCGCACGCTCGATGGGAGAGCGCCCCTCGAGGGGAACTAGCCGCGATGTTCATGTACTTCGACTTCCACATCTACGCGAAGATGGTTCGGCTGGCGTTCCGCGAGAAGAACCCCACGGGCCGCCGGCGGCTCCTCTTCGTCGTCTTCTTCCTGATTCCGATCGTCTCCACCTTCCACGCGATCTGCTTCTTCCTCGACGTCCTGCTCTTCCCGGGGCTGCGCAAGGTGCAGGTACACGAGCCGGTGTTCATCCTCGGCCATGGGCGCAGCGGCACCACGCTCATGCACCGGCTCATGAGCAAGGACGGTGACCGCTTCAGCTACTTCATGCTCTACGAGATGTTCTTCCCGTCGCTGCTGCAGCGGAAGGTGATCCGCACGATCGCCGGGTGGGACCGGCGCTGGTGGGGCGCGCGGCTCGAGAAGAGGATGCAGGCGCTCGACGACCGGCTGTTCGGAGCCATGCGCGATGCGCATCCGACCGGCTTCACGGCTCCCGAAGAGGACGACGACATCCTCACCTTCTCGTGCGCGTCCGGCGTGTGGATCACGCTGTTCCCGTACATGGGCGAGCTCGACTTCTTCTACGTCGACGAATGGCCCGAGAAGCGCCGCCGCGGCATGATGCGGTACTACAAGGAGTGCATCCGCCGGCAGCTCTACCTGAACGGCCCGCACAAGACGCACCTGAGCAAGAACCCCACCTTCGCCGGGCGCGTGGAGACCCTGCTCGAGACGTTCCCCGATGCGCGAATCGCGCTCATGCTGCGCAATCCGTACGAGACGATCCCCAGCTTGCTGAAGCTCCTGCAGGGATCGTGGAAGCGCCACCGCTGGTCGCGCGAGGAGATGGAGCAGTCGCTGCGGGGGATCGCGAAGACCTCCTTCGACACGTACCGCTACCCGCTCGAGGTCCTCGACCGCCATCCCGAGGTGCCGCTCGCGTTCGTCGACTACGCGGCGCTCGTCGACCATCCCCGCCGAACGGTGACACAGGCGTACGAGCAGCTCGGTCTCGCGATGACGCCGGAGTTCGATGCGGCGCTGCAAGCGGAGGAGAAGCGCACCCGCTCGCACGAGACCGCGCACCGCTACAGCCTCGAGGAGTTCGGCCTGCAGGCCGACGCGATCCGTACCGAGCTCTCGGGCGTCTTCGAGCGCTTCGGATGGAGAGAAGAGCTGGGCCCGGCCGCGGGCGCGAATGATGCGGCGAAGGAACGAGCCGCCCACACGGAGGGGACTTCATGAGCCAGGCGACGGACGGGAGCAAGCGGGGCGATCTGGTGACGAGCGGAGAGATCTGGGCGCAGTTCGTCGATGCGATCCGCCGCGCGGGCGAGGTCGTCACGGCTCCGGGCGTGCCCTCGTCGCCCATGGATCGCGCCGAGGGCTACCGCTATCTCACGCGGTTGGTCAACGCCGCGCTCACCATGTTCGTCGAGTTTTCCGACCGGGAGGACCCCGAGTTCGGCCGCTTGATGGATACGTCGATCAAGTGGGGGCTCGACAACGTCGACTGCCTCTACTCGAAGTGCTCGCTGCGCGGGGATGCCACCTACCGCGTGCGCGGGACGGGAGGGAGCGCGCGCTATCTCGGGCTCGCCGCCACGCGCGGGCAGTTCGGCGACGAGACGCCCGAAGGCAAGAAGGGACCGGGAGGTGTCTTCCGTCAGATCTCGAACCAGGAGCTCGTGTTCGAGCCCGACGGCTCGTTCGAGCTGATCCTGAGCCCCGAGCGACACGAGGGGAACTGGCTGCCCATCGAGAAAGGGGTCGATGCCCTCGGCGTGCGGCAGTTCTTCTCGGACTGGGAGAACGAGCGCCCGTGGTACCTCACGATCGAGCGCGTGGGCGCCGAGGGACCGCCTCCGCCGCTCACGGCGGAGCAGATCGAACACCGGCTGCGCGGCGCGATCAAGTTCGTGAGCCCCGGCGCGCAGTACTGGGATGGCGTCGCACGCATGCTCTGGGCGCAGCCCGTGAACCAGGCGCCGATGGTCGAGCGCGGACGCTCGCTCGCCGACCCGGATCAGCACTACGGATTCGGCTGGTACCGCGTGGCGCCGGATGAAGCATTGATCGTCGAGTTCACGCCGCCCGCGGATGCGCTCTACTGGAGCTTCCAGGTCTACAACTGGTGGGGCGAGTCGTGGGACTACACCTATCGCCAGTCGAGCTTGAACGATCACCAGGCGCGGCTCGACCGCGATGGCCGCTGCCGATTGGTGCTGGCGCACAGCGATCCTGGGGTGCCGAACTGGATCGACCTCGCGGACCACGTGGAGGGGATGCTCACGCCGCGCTTCCTGCGCAGCGCATCGGCGCCGCAGCCCGAGACGCGCCTCGTGAAGCTCTGCGATGTACGCTCCGTGCTCCCGCCCGACACCCCGACGGTCGACGCGCACACGCGCGCAGAGACGCTGCGCCGCCGGCGCGATGCGGTGTGGCGGCGCTTCCGGGATTGAGTCGCGAAGTCGGGCCGAAGAGCCTCCGACGAAAGGAGATCGACATGGCGCAGTCCAAGGAGTTCGCGAAGCGGTACGGTCCGTGGGCCTTGGTCGCCGGCGGTGCTCGAGGGATCGGCCTCGCCTATGCGGAGCACGCTGCCGCCCAGGGGCTCGACGTGATCCTGTTGGACACCGACGCAGACGCGCTGCGCAGCTCCACCGAGGATCTCGCCCGGCGTCACGGCGTGAAGACCCTCGGCGTGTGTCTGGACCTTGCGGACGAGGACCTGCTGCAGAAGCTCGCCGCGGCCGTGGGAGATCGCGAGGTCGGCCTGCTGGTCTACAACGCGGCCCTCGCGGACGTGGGGCCGTTCTACAAGGCGCAGGGCGGGCTCGACTACGAGCTCCGGAAGATCGCCATCAACGTCACGGGGCCACTCACCTTGGTGTACCACTTCGGAAAGCCCATGCTGCGACGGCGCCGCGGGGGAATCATCCTGATGAGCTCCGGCGCGGGAATGATGGGCGCGCCCTACTACACGCACTACAGCGCGACGAAGGCCTACAGCATCAACTTGGCCGAAGGCCTGTTCCACGAGTTCAAGCCCTACGACGTGGACGTGCTGGCGTGCATCGCGGGCATGACGCTGTCCTCTTCCGCCGAGCAGTTCCTGAAGCGCGGCGAGGGAACGGCTCTGCAGTACCAGACCTGCGAGGACCTGGTCGCCGAGGCGATCGCCGCGCTCGGCCAGAAGGCGAGCCTGATCTGCAACGAGGTGAACCGCAAGAACTTTGCCGCGATGGCGGCCCTGCCGCGCGAAGAGGTCCTGCGCCACCTCGCCGCCCACGCCATCGACAACTTCCTGGGCGGCAAGGTGCCGGATCAGAACGTCTAGCGTCCTGTGCAGGAGCGTTGACGCATCGCTCACGAGGAGTCCACGGGGCGTCGGCTCCTCCGTTACAGATCCTCCGCAGCGAGGCGCGGGCCGAAGCACACGCGATGGGAACGTCTACTCCCCCGCCTTCGCCTCGCTCCACAGCCGCAAGAGCTCTTCCGGCGAGGCGTCGGCGAGGGTGCGGCCGGCGTCGCGAAGGCGAGACTCGACGGCGCGAAGCCTCCGCTCGAACTTGTCGTTCGCGCCGCGGGCGGCGGTCTCGGGATCGAGGTCGTGCTCGGCCGCGACGGCGGCGGCGGCGAGCAGCACGTCGCCGAGCTCCTCCTCGATGCGCGCGCGACCGCGCGCATCCGTCATCGCATCCGTCGCCGCCGCGGCGTCGACCGCATGCGCGCTCGCGTGCTCGGCCGCGGCCTGCGCGAGCTCGTCCACCTCTTCGCGCAGCTTCGCGAGCGCAGGGCCCGGCTCGCTCCAACGAAATCCCGCACGGCGCGCACGCGACAGGAGCTTGCGCCCGCGAGTGAGCGCGGGAAGCCCCACGGCCACGTCTTCGAGCACGCTCGGCTCGCGACCCTGCTTCGCCGCGCGGCGCGCGCGCTCGCCGGACTTGATCGCCTCCCAGCTCTCGAGCTGCGCCTTCGCGGTGTGGATCTCGGCCTCGCCGAACACGTGCGGATGCCGCTCGACGAGCTTCGCGCAGATCGCATCGACCACGTCGTCGAAGGCGAACGCACCACGCTCGCGCGCGATCTGCGCGTGGAACACGACCTGGAGCAGCAGATCGCCGAGCTCGCTGCGCAGGTCGTCGAGATCACCGCGGCGGATGGCATCCTCGACCTCGTAGGCCTCTTCGATCGTGTGCGGCGCGATGCTCGCGAAGTCCTGCTCGAGATCCCACGGACAGCCGCCGTCGGGGCTGCGGAGCCGCGCCATGATCTCGAGGAGCCGATCGATGCGGGACATGCGCCTATCCTCCGTTCGTGCTCGCGCCAAGCTGCTTCGCCCAGTCACCGCGATGGAACGAGATCGTGAGCCAGATCGTGCGCACGATGTGATCGATCACGAGCGCATTCCACATCCAGATGACGTCGGCGCCCAGAACGCGCGCGGCGACCAACGCGAACGGAAGGCGCAGCCCCCAGTTCGCCACGGCGGCGGCCCAGAGCGGCGTCACGGTATCGCCTGCCCCACGCAGCGCTCCGCCGAGCGCGAAGTGAACCGCGATGAGCGGCTGGCTCACGCCGAGGATCAGCATGAAGGGGTCGAGCGCAGCGAGCACCTGCACGTCGGTGGTGAAGAGCGCCGCGAGCGGTGCCCGCCAGACGACGACGAGGCCGCCCGCGACGAGCCCCACCAGGAATCCCAGCCGGGCCGCGCGCCAGCCCGCACGCACCGCCGCGCGCGGCAAGGAGGCGCCGAGCGCCTCACCCACCAGCGTGGAGGACGCGACGGAGAAGCCGATCCCGGGGATCCACGAGAAGGACAGCACGCGCACGCCGACGGTGTAGGCGGCGATCGCCACCGCGCCGTAGTCGCCGAGCACCCAGAAGTAGGCCATGAGCGCGGTGTTCATCACGACGCGCTCGCCCACCGCGGGAATCGAGACGCGCGTGGCCTCGCCGATGTGGCGCGGCAGCGCCCGGAAGTCGCGAAGCCGCGGGCGAAGGCTCATGCCCATGCGGCTGCGCGAGGCCACCCCCACCATGAGCAGGACACCGACGGCCTGCGAGACCACCGTCGCAATGCCGGCGCCGACGAGCTCGAGGCGCGGCGCGCCGAGCACGCCGAAGATGAGCACGACGTTCAGGCCGAGCTTCACGGCGGTGACCGCGAAGGCGACCCACATCGGTGTCACGGTGTCGCGCATTGCGCGGAAGGCGCTCTCGTACATGAGGGTCACGGAGAGCAGCACGACGGACCCCAAGGTGAGGCGCAGATAGGGGACAGCGATGCGCGCGACCTCGGGGTCGGCGTTCAGGATGCGCAGGAAGAGCTCGGGCCAGACCGCGACGATCCCCGCGAGGCCGATGGCAGACGCGAGCGAGAGCACGAGGAACGTCGCGAGCACCTCGCGCGCACGGTGGGTCTCGCCCGCACCGACGGAGCGCGCAATCATCGCCACGCACGCCACCCCGGCCGCGAGCAGGATGGCCTGCGCGAGGAAGAAGTACTGCGTGGTGTAGCCGACCGCGGCGAGCGCCTGCGTGCCCAGGCGCCCGAGCATGGCGATGTCGATCAGGCTCACCAGGCTCGCGAGCACCTGCGACAGGATCGCGGGCCAGGCGATCTTCACGATGTCGCGATCCATGCGGCGGCGGCGCGCGTGTCGATCCTGCGGATCCGACGGAGAGGACGCCGCGTAGGCGACGGCCGCCGAGGGAATCTGCGGCGAGGCCTCGGGCAGCTCGGCCTCGTCGTAGCGATCGGTCTTGGATCGGTCCCCGCTCACGGATGCTCCGGCGTGCGAATCGAAGGGTCGGAAAGGAAGGACCCCGGGAGCCGGAGCTCCCGGGGTCCCGGTTCCGGAGGCCGAAGCGTAGCCTATGCGGAGATCTGTGCCTTGCGGTACATGGCGACGACGCAGGCGCCGCCGATCCCCAGGTTGTGCTGAAGGGCCACCTTGGCGCCAGGCACCTGGCGCGCTTCGGCCGCGCCGCGCATCTGCCAGGTGAGCTCGGCGCACTGCGCGAGCCCCGTGGCGCCCAGTGGATGGCCCTTGCTGATGAGCCCGCCCGACGGATTCACCACGTGCGTTCCGCCGTACGTGTTCGCGCCGGAGTCGATGTACTCGGCGGCCTTCCCCTCGGGGCACAGGCCGAGCGCCTCGTACGTGATGAGCTCGTTCGCGCTGAAGCAGTCGTGCAGCTCCACCACGTCGACGTTCTCGGGGCCGAGTCCGGACTGCTCGTAGACCTTGCGCGCCGCGGCCTGGGCCATGTCGTAGCCGATCACCTTGATCATGCTGCGCGACTCGAACGTGCTCGCGAAGTCCGTCGCCATGGCCATGCCGAGGATCTCCACGGCCTTTCCCTGCAGCCCGTGCTTGCGCACGAAGTCCTCGCTCGCGAGCACCGCCGCCGCACCACCATCGGACGTGGGGCAGCACTGCAGCTTGGTGAGCGGACCGTGCACGGGAGGCGCATCGAGGATCTGCTGCAGCGTGTACTCGTCACGGAACTGCGAATAGGGGTTGTTCACGGAGTGCTTGTGGTTCTTCCAGCCGATCTTGGCGAAGTGCTCGGGCGTGGCTCCGTACTTCTCCATGTACTCGATGCCGGCGTTGCCGAAGAGCTGCGGCGCACCGGGGGCTTTCGGCGAGAAGCCGCGCTCCTGCGCCATCACCACGAAGTGTCGCTGTCCGGGCTGCTCGCGATCGGTGTACTTCACGCCGAGCGAGCCCTTCTCCATGCGCTCGAAGCCGACCGCGAGCGTGCAGTCCGCGACTCCGCCCTCGATCAATTGCTTGGCGAGGAAGAGCGCGGTCGAGCCGGTCGCGCAGTTGTTGTTCACGTTGTACACGGGGATCCCCGTATAGCCGAGATCGTAGATCGTGCGTTGACCGCAGGTGGACTCACCGTAGCAGTAGCCGACCGCGGCCTGCTGCACCTCGCCGTAGGCGATGCCCGCGTCCGCGAGCGCCCGCTCGGCGGCCTCGCGTCCCATCACGGGGTAGTCCCACTCGCGCGCACCGGGCTTCTCGAACTTCGTCATTCCGACGCCGATCACGTATACCTTGCGTCCCATTGGATTCGTTCTCCCTGGCGATTCGTTGAAGGATCAGGCCCGCAGCGTGATCGCAGCGTTGCTGAGCACGGTCGTTCCGCGCTCCTTCGTCGCCGCCGAGATCACGATCCGGTTCCCCTCGCGCCAGAACGAGCTCACGATCGTCTCGCCCGGGAACACGGGGCTCGAGAAGCGCACGCGATAGCGCGCGACCTTCGTGACGTCGCCGCCGAGCATGGCGTCGACGGCCGCCTTGCACACCACGCCGAACGAGCACAGCCCGTGCAGGATCGGCCTGTCGAAGCCCGCCATCTTCGCGATCTCGGGATCCGCATGGAGCGGGTTCTTGTCGCCCGACAGGCGGTAGATGAGCGCCTGGTGCGGAGCGATGGGCGACTCGACGACACGATCCGGCGCGCGCTCCGGCACCTGGATCTCGTCCTTCGGGCCGGATTCGCCGCCGAAGCCGCCCTCACCGCGAGCGAGGATCGTGAAGCGGTTCGTGAACAGCGGTTCGCCGCCCTTCTCGCGCGTCACGGTCTCGAGCACGATCGAGGCCATCTTGCCCTTGTCGTACACACCGGCGACCCGCGGCGAGCTCTCGATCTGCGCCTGCACGGGCAGCGGGCGATGGATCTCGATCTCCTGCTCGCCGTGCAGCACGAGCATGAAGTTGATGTCGATCCCGGGGATGCCGTTCATGTTCGCCACGGCGCCGAAGGTCGGAATCACCGCGAAGCTCGGCAGCACCTTCAGGTTCTTCTCGTAGACGTACTCGAGCTCCTTGGGGTCGAGCGGGTTGGCAGCGCCCGCCCCGATGCCCAGGTGATAGAGGATCACCTGGTCCTGGGTCCAGCTTCCCTCGCCCGTCGGCAGCTTCGCAGCGAGGGCCTTCTGTACGTCGATCGGCATGGGTCGTCTCCTGTTCTCTCGGGTCTGTGAAGTGAATGGGTTCCGTTCGATTCGCGTCTCGCGCGAAGGTCGATGCGATGCGCGTCAGTCCTTGAGCGCCTCGAGCACGTGCTTGAGCTCGGCCCCGATGTTCTCGGGGATCACGAACCCCTCCGTGCGCATGATGTCGCCGATGTGGGCGTGGATGTCCTCGACGGAGGCGTGCTTGCCCTTGCCCTCGATCCAACCCGGCCCCAGCGCGAGGAACACGCGCGAGTACCGGCCGCCACCGACGGAGAAGATCTCGTGCGTGAGCTCACAGGCCTCGCTCACCAGGTAGCAGGCGAGCGGGGTCACCGCCTCGGGATCGAGCTTCTCGGCGAGGGGGCCAAGCAGGCTCTCGGTGAGGCGCGTGCGCGCGATCGGCGCAATCACGTTCGACTTGATGTTGTTCTTCGCACCCTCGATCGCGAGCACGTTCGACAGTCCCACGAGCCCGGTCTTCGCCGCGGCGTAGTTCGACTGGCCGAAGTTCCCAAACAGGCCCGCCGCCGAGGACGTGAACAGGAAGCGGCCGTAGCCGTTGTCCTTCATGGCACGGAACGCGGGCTGCGACACGAAGAAGGCGCCCTTCAGGTGCACGTCGAGGACGATCTGCAGATCCTCGGGCGCGAGCTTCGCGAAGGTCTTGTCGCGCAGGATGCCGGCGTTGTTGATCACGATGTCGACCTTGCCGAAGCGCTGGAGCGCGGTGGCGACAATCGCCTCGCCACCCTCGGGTGTCGCCACGGAGTCGTAGTTTGCGGCCGCCTCGCCACCGGCGTCGGTGATCTCCCTCACCACGGCGTCCGCAGCGGAGTGCGCGGCCCCCGTGCCGCTCGCCGATCCACCGAGATCGTTCACGACGACCTTCGCGCCGCGGCGCGCGAGCTCACGCGCATACGTACGGCCGAGGCCTCCTCCCGCACCCGTCACGATGGCGACGCGCCCGTCGAATCGAATCTCGCTCATGGCCTTCCTTCCTCTCTCGAGCGCATCGGCTCGCTTGCCCGGCCTGCCACGGACCGGTCGTTCTCCCTCAGGTATTCGCGCACCATGCGCTTCCACACGTCGAACAGCCGTCGCCGTTCGGTGTCGTCGTCGCGCAGGATGCGCTGCAGCGCCATCCCGCGCATGACGTAGAACGAGAGCTCCAGCACGTCGTCGAAACGGCCTCCGCCGACGATGGGATCGGGGAGCAAGCCGCTCCACTCGCCGCGCATCGCGCGGCCGATGTCGCGCTCGAGCCGGTACAGGCTCGCGTGCAGCTCCACGTCCGTGCGCGCCGCCACCCACAGCTCGAGCGCGGCGTGAAAGAGCGGCCCCTGGAAGCTCGCCCAGATCAGGTCGAGCGCGGCCTCGAGCGGATCCCGGCTCGCCTGGGCCAGGCGCTTCGCCTCCATGAACATCTCACCGAACCGTCGCTCGGCCAGGTGCGCCACCGCCGCGACCACGAGCTCCGCCTTCGTCGGGAAGTGATGGAGCTGCGCGCCGCGCGACAGGCCTGCGCGATCGCAGACCTCGGTCGTCGTCGTGCGGGCGTAGCCGACCTCGATCAGGGACTCCACCGTCGCATCGAGAAGCCGCGAGCGCGTGTGCGCGCTGCGTTCCTCCTGCGTGCGGCGAGCACGGGGGTGGGGGGCGGGAGCAGTCAACGGCGGCGAGGATACAAGGCTCACCGAAATACAGTCAAGCCTGCATGTTTCTCGCGCAAGCGACGGATGCGAGCGGTAAACCGACGTCGGAGTGGGTAGTCTCCCGCCGCGAAAGGAGCCGAGCATGAAGATTTCGGAGATGAAGGTGCTGGTGACGGGTGGCGGATCGGGTCTGGGCCGGGAGTTCGTGCTCTCGCTCGCGCGCGAGGGGGCGGCCGTTGCGTTCTGCGACATGAACGAGCCGGCACTGCGCGAGACGGAGAAGCTGGCAGCGGGCCTTCCGGGCAAGGCCATCGGCTTCGTGGCGAACGTCGCGGACGAGGCTGCCGTGGCGAAGCTCATCGAGGACTCGTGGACGGCGCTCGGCGGCCTGAACGGCTTGGTGAACAACGCGGGAATCTTCCGCGATGGCCTGCTCGTGAAGAAGGATCGGAAGAGCGGTGCGATCCAGAAGATGTCGCTCGAGAACTGGAACGCGGTGCTGCAGGTGGACCTCACCGGGCCGTTCCTGTGCGCACGGGACTTTGCCGCAAAGATGATCGAGACCGGCACCCGCCCCGCGGTGATCGTGAACATCTCCTCGGCGAGCCGGCACGGCAATCGCGGACAGTCGAACTACTCGGCGGCGAAGGCCGGCCTGGTGGCGGACACGAAGCTCTGGGCCGAGGAGCTCGCGCCCTACGGAATCCGCACGGGCGCGGTGGCACCGGGCTTCATCGAGACGCCGATCCTGCTCGGCATGAAGCCCGAAGCGCTCGAGAAGGTGCTGGAGTCGGTCCCCCTCGGACGGCTGGGCAAGCCCTCGGAGATGTACCAGGCGGTGCGGTTCATCTTCGAGTGCGACTTCTTCACCGGCCGCTGCATCGACGTGGACGGCGGCCTGCGCATGTGATCCCCGCGGGGTGCGGGCGCCTCGACGGCTCGCGCCCCGCGGCCTCGCGCGAGGCTCAGTCCTCGCCGGGAGTGCTCACCTGGCGCACGACCGGCCCGCTGCGCACGGGTGGTGCGGTGGGCTCGATCAGGTAGTCACCGAAGTCGGGTTGCACCTGGATGATGAGAAGGCCATCGCCCCGGCGGATGCCACCCAGGATCACGGGCCGGCCGCTCGACATCTGCATTCGCGTGCTCACGACCCCGGGCATCTCGAAGAGCATGTGGAGCTGGTTGCGGTGAACGGAGATCGGGAGCACGCGGATCTCGTCGCCTTCTGGAAGGACGAGCGAAGCGGTCTCTCCGAACGGCACTTGCAACCTCTCCTGTCGCACCATCTGGAGGGAGCCGAACTTCATGGGAAGCCGGCGGGAGAGATCGAGGCAGGCCGGATCGATCGCTCCGTCCTGTTGCCTGGCGAAGGCCACGGAGACCTGGAGCTCGACGGGCGGGATGTCTCGCGGAGTGGATAGCGCCGCCTCTTCCTGCGCCTTCGCCTCACCGGCGACCGACGCGCCGAGCGCGAGTCCGACGAGCCCCAGAAGGAGACCGGCGCGGCGCAGGGCGGAGCGGGAGTCGAAGACCTGCATACGCCTACGCCCGGCCTTTCGTCGCGATCGCGTGCGACAGATCGTCTTCTTCGAGCAGCCAGATCACCATCGAACCGTCCTCGGCCTGGAAGAGCATGAGCGGGGTCTCGCCCTGCGCCACATCGTAGACGGAAGACGGGGATTCGGCCGCTCCCAGGGGGCGGACGGAGGGGACGTGGGCGGACACCGGAGCGCCCGTCCAAGTCACCGAGCGCACCGCGGAATCACGGGCCGCCAGACCCTGGGCCTGCGGCGACACCGCAACGCGCGCGACAGCGCTGCGCTGCGTCGAGGGAGCCTCGGCGCGCAGCAGATCGCGCGGGACTTCGGCCGCGGGCCACAGATAGACCGCGGCCACGACGGCAGCAGCCGCGACGGCGCCGGCGGGAACGAAGGAGAAGGCCTCTCTCCAGGCCAGGAGACCCCGACGCCACGGGGACGCGGCCTCGCGCTGCGCGTCGACACGCGCCATTTCGCGGCGCAGGGCGGGAAGGATCCGATCCAGCGAAGGCGCAGGGGGCCCCTCGTTCCACACCCCCCGGACGATCGCGCCGAGACGGCGCGTGTCCTCCAGGTGTCCCTCGTGCAACGGGCTCGCCGCGAGGTCGCGCTCGACCCTCGCCCGCTCGCGCTCTCCGAGCGCCCCGTCCAGGTAGGCCTCGATTCGCCGTTCGCTCCGCCCCTTCATCACACGACGTCCTCCGGCTCGATTCCCTGGCTCTTCAGGAAGGCCATCATCTTCTTTCGCGCATAGTGCAATCGGCTCATCACCGTGCCCTTCGAGATCTGCAGGGTGTCGGCGATCTCCTCGTAGGAGAGTCCGTCCACCTCGCGAAGCAGGAGCACCTCGCGCTGGCTATCAGGTAGCCCCTGGATGCCCTCGGCGACCCGCTCCCGTACTTGGTGACGGCGGGAGTCGACCTCGGGGCTCGACACCGCCGGCGAGACGTGGCGGGGATCGACCTCGTGGGCCACGCCCTCGTTCCACTCGACGGCAGGCAGCCGCTTCGCGCGGCGGCGGCGATCGAGCGCCAGATTCATGGTGATGCGGTAGAGCCACGTGTAGAAGGAGGACCGGCTCTCGAACTGGGGAAGCCCCTGGTACGCCTTGATGAGGGCCTCCTGGAGGACCTCCTCGGCTTGTTCGGCATCGCGCAGCACGCGGTAGGCGACCCGGAAGGCCCGCTCGGCGTGCCGGCGCACGAGCGTCTCGAAGGCGGCGTGACTGCCCTTTCGCGCCTCGCGAACGAGATCCCGGTCCGTTCGCTCCGGAGCCGTGCTGTCGCGCTCCGCCAGCTCGCGGCGCTCCACCGCGAGTCCGGGAAGTCTTCCGATCATCGCCACGGCATCCACGGCCTTCGGGTCCTCCGGCTCTTCCACGGCCGAAGACTCAGACGATCCGGTCCGGCCGGATATTCGCTCGGTGCTCATGGGACCCGACCTAGTGCGCCGCGAGCCAGTCCGCCCCGTGGCCCACGTGGACCTCGAGCGGCACGGAGAGCTCGGCAACGCCCTGCATTCTGGCCTCTACGATGCTGGCGAGGGCCCCGACGTCACGGGGCGCGACCTCGAACACCAGCTCGTCGTGGACCTGGAGGATCATCCGGGCCCGGGGGGCGCCGGAGCGGTCCAGCTCCGCCTGGATCTCCACCATGGCCCGCTTGATGAAATCCGCCGCGGTCCCCTGGATCACCGCATTGCTCGCCATGCGCTCGGCTGCAGCCCGCACGGTGCGGTTCTTCGACCGCAGATCCGGCAGGTAGCGGCGGCGCCCGAACAGCGTCTCGGAATAACCGCGCCGCCGCGCCTCGGCCACGGATCGCTCGAGGAAGGACTTCACCCCGGGGTAACGCTCGAAGTAGGCGCGGATGTGCTCGCGCGCCTCCATCTGCGAGATGCCGAGCTGTTGCGCCAAGCCGAACGGACCCTGCCCGTAGATGATCCCGAAGTTGATCGCCTTCGTGCGCGCGCGAAGCTCCGGATCGACCTCCTCGGGAGCAACTCCGAACACCTGGGAAGCGGTGCGCACGTGGATGTCCGCCCCCTCCCGAAACGCGTCGATGAGCCCGCGATCGCCCGAGAGATGGGCGACGATGCGCAGCTCGATCTGGCTGTAGTCGGCGGAGAGCAGCTCGAAGCCCTCGGCGGGGACGAATGCGGCGCGGATGCGCTGCCCGAGCGGCGTGCGGATGGGAATGTTCTGCAGGTTCGGATTCGACGACGACAGGCGCCCCGTCGCGGTCACCGTCTGGTTGAACCGGCAGTGGATGCGGCCCGTCTCGGGGTGCACGAGGCCGGGAAGTGCGTCGACATACGTGCTCGCGAGCTTGGCGAGCCGGCGGTGCGCGAGGATCTCGCGCGGCAGCTCGTGTTCGGCCGAGAGCACCTCGAGCACGGATTCGTCGGTGGAGAAGCCCGTCTTCGTGCGCTTGCCGGGAGTGAGGCGAAGCTTGTCGAACAGGATGCGCTGGAGCTGCTGCGGCGAGCCGATGTTGAACTCCTCACCGGCCAGGTCGTGGATACGGCGCGTGAGCGAGTCGAGCTCGGAGCGGATGTGTGCGGAGAGCTCGGCGAGACGGTTCTCGTCGATGCGCACGCCCGCGTGCTCCATGCGCGCGAGGATACCGACGAGCGGAACCTCCATGCGCTCGTAGAGATCGAGCTGGCCGCGCTCGCGAAGCTCCGCCTCCAGGCGCCCGAGCAGCGCGAGCGCGTACGCGGTGCGCGCGCCGAAGAACGAAGCGAGCTCGCTCGATTCGACTTCGACGAAGGGGCGACGCCGCGCACCCTTGCCGAAGCTCTCCTCGGGCGAAGGAGGATCGATGCCGAGAAACGCCTTCGCGAGCAGCTCCGGACGCTCGGAAGGAAGCGACGGGTCGGCCACGTAGGCTGCTACCCCTGCGTCGCGCAGCTCGCCCGAGATCGACACGCCGCGGTGTCGCAGCGCGACCGCGCAGCGCTTGAGATCGACTCCGACCCATGTGCGATCGCGCGCCCCGAACAGCGGCTGCAGGGCCTCGAGCGCATCGGGTTCGCCAACCGCGCAGAGCGCGACGAGCCACGCACGGCCGGGCGCATCTGCGAGCGTCACGGCGACGAGCGCCCCGCGCATCGCATCCTCGGGCTCGAGCACGCAGTCGAGCCCGAGACGCTCGCTTCCTGCAGCGAGCCTTTCGGCGAGCGCGCGCAGCGCCACGAGGTCGCGCACGATCTCGACGTCCGGCTCGGCGAGCCCACCCTCCGCGGCAGGGGACCTCGCGCGCTCGGCTCTTGCGCCGGGCGCGAGCTGCGCGTCGTCGAAGAGCATCGGCGCCCGCGCGCCTTTCGCAGCCACCGGGCCCGCCGCACCCGTGGTCTTCTCCGCGGGTGTGGCTTCGGGCGCGGCGCGATTCGCTTCCAGATCCGCGAGCAGCCGCGTGAAGCCGAGCTCGCGGTAGAGCGCGGCGAGCGCCTCGCGATCCGGCGGACCCGGCCGTGCACGCTCGAGATCGAGCTCGACGGGAAGGTCGTCGGCGAGCCGCGACAGCTCGCGCGAGAGCCGCGCCATCTCCGCCTGCTCGCGCAGCGCCTCGCGGGCGCGCTTGGGCTCGATCTCGTCCACGCGATCGAGGAGCGCATCGAGGCTACCGAACTCGAGCACGAGCTTCGCCGCGCCCTTCTCGCCGATGCCGCGTACGCCGGGGATGTTGTCGGAGCTGTCGCCCACGAGCGCGCGCACGTCGAGCAGCTTCCCAGGAGGCACGCCGAAGCGCTCGCGCACCTGCTCGGGACCGATCGCGCGATCCTTGGTGGTGTCGAGCAGCACGACGTCGTCGCCGACGAGCTGCATGAGGTCCTTGTCCGTCGAGGCGATCTCGACCGCGAGACCGTGCTCGCGCGCCTGGCGCACGAGCGCGGCGATCACGTCGTCCGCCTCCTCGCCTTCGACCTCGAGCGAAGCGAGCCGCATCGCTTCGGCCACGCGCCGGACCCACGGGAACTGCGCCGCGAGATCCTCGGGCGCTGCGTCGCGATGCGCCTTGTACTCCGGATAGATCTCCTTGCGCCGCTTCGGTCCCGGTGCATCCCACACGACGACGGCGTAGTCGGGACGACGCTCCCGGAGGAGCTTCTGGATCATCGTCGCGAAGCCGAGCGTCGCGTTCGTCGGCACCCCCGACGCGTTCGTGAGCGCGGGCAACGCATAGAAGGCACGGAAGATGCTCGAGCTCGCATCGACGAGCAGGAGCTTCGCCGCCATCGCCCTAGTCGCCGAACACGGCCGAGAATCGCCGTCGCAGCACGGGATCGGCCCGTAGCGCCTCGAGATCCTCGAGCGTCTTCGTGGGAAGGAACCGCCCCTGGGGGCCGCTTCGCGGCGTGGCGAGGAACGCGGTGTCGACGTGGCTCGACAGCTCGTTCACCAGCCGCTCCATCTGCACCGCACGCCGGCCCTCGACGCTCTTCTCGACGTAGAACCAGGTGAGCGGATACGGCTCGCGCAGCAGCTCGAGCGACATCACGAACGTGTTCGTGTTCATGAACGGCACCCGCTGGAAGTCGAAGTCCCGCGGGAAGCAGAAGCCCTCGACCACGCGCAGCCTTCCGCAAACGAGCGCGGGCGCACCGCCGACGTCACCCGGCACCGTGCGCGCGACCTCGACGGTGAGCGGCTTTCCCCGTGCGAGGTGATAGCCGACGACGAGCGGATCGAGCTCGGCTCCCAGGTTGTCGACGTTGGACAGCACGAGCCAGCGCACACCCTCGCGGCGCAGGCGCTCGACGAGGCCCGCACGGCGCAGCGCGTCACCGAAATCGCCGTGACCAGGCGCGTACGGCGACAGCCTGCCCTCCGGCGTGCGGAACAGCTCCCCTTCCGGTGTCAGCCGCAGCGAGACGTTCTGCAGGAACGGATGCACGCCGGCGTCGAGATGGCACTCCGACAGGTAACGCAGCGTCGCCTCGTGGGTGGCGAAGCTGTTCATCACCAGGAACGGCACGGGGCCGAGCGCGCGCGCCTGGGCGCGCTTGATCTCGAGGAAGCTACGGCCCGCGACGGCCTCGACAATGCCCTTCACCACGCCCCCGAATCGCGTGGCCATCCCGCCGTTCAGCACGGCGGCAGCCACGCGGCCGGATCGGATCGCCTCTCGACCCATTCTCGTGTAGGCCTCGCGTTCGTCCCGATCGAATGCGTCCATCCGGTCCACGTGCTGCTCGTCCGCGGGAACGGGCGTCTCGGAGAGGCGGTTCGTGTGCGGGCCGATCTCGCCCCGCGCGATCGCGCGTGCGTTGCGCTCGATCGGCTCGGGATCGAAGCCGAGCGCCTCGAGCGCCCCGACCATCTCCTCGAGCTCGCGCTCGATCGCTCGCCAGTCGAATCCCATGGACCCCATTCTTCCCGCCCTTGCGGGCCGTTACAAGGCTCGGCGAAAATGCGCCGCCAATGGGTCCGCAGCGGCCCATCGGATGCGCGAATCCATGAGTCGACTCCTGTACTTCGCCTACGGCTCGAACCTGGACGAGGAGCAGATGCGCGAGCGCTGCCCGGGGGCACGCGTGCGCTTCCGCGCGGAGCTACCGCTCCATCGCCTCGACTTCACGCACTATTCGACGCGCTGGGCGGGCGGAGCCGCCGACGTCCTGCCCTGCAGCGGCGCGAGCGTATGGGGGATGGTGTACGAGCTCTCCCCGCACGACCTCGCTCGGCTCGACCGCTACGAGACCGGCTACGGCCGCATCGAGATCGATGTGCGCGACGACGCGAGCGCCACGCACCGGCTGCTCACCTACTCGGTGCGCGACAAGGGCCGGCACCTGCCGAGCGCGCACTACCTGGACAAGATCGTGCGCTGGGCGGAGCACTGGAGCTTCCCGGTGGAGTACCTGGCGTTCCTTCGCGGGCTCCCTGCACAGCCGGATACGAGGTAGCCGCCAACGCGCGGCGATCGGCAGCGCTCAGCGCGGGCGCGTCCACTCGATCGCAGAGGCGCCCCACGTCGCCCCGGCACCGAAGGTGACGAGCAACAGCTTGTGTCCGGGCTCGAAGCGGCCCGCGCGATTGCACTCGTCGAGCAGCACGGGGATCGATGCGGCCGAGGTGTTGCCGTACCGCTCGACGTTCATCGGCACCTTCTCGGAGGGCACGCCGAGCCTCTCGGTGGCCGCGTCGACGATGCGGCGATTCGCCTGGTGCGCGAGGACCCAGTCGACGTCGTCGATGCTCCAGCCCACCCGTTCCAGGGTCTCGATGGCGACCTGCTCGAGCGACTGCACGGCGACCTTGAACGTCTGCCGGCCCTCCATGCGGATGTAGTGCTCGCGGCGGTCGATCACCTCGTGCGACGCCGGTCGACGCGCCGCTCCTCCCGGCATGTGGATCAGGTCCCAGTACTGCCCGTCGGACCGGAGCGTGGTGGCGAGCACGCCCCCCTCCCCCTCGGCCTTCTCGAGCACGACCGCGCCGGCCGCATCTCCGAACAGGATGCAGGTGCCGCGATCCTGGTAGTCCATGAAGCGGGTCATGCTCTCCGCTCCGATCAGCAGCACGCGCCGGTATCCGCCCGAGGCGATCATGCAGCGCGAGACGTCGAGCCCATAGACGAAGCCGGAGCAGGCGGCGTTGAGGTCGAAGCTGGGAATCGATCGCCCCCCACCCAGGTTGCGCTGCACCAGGTTCGCAGTGGAGGGGGTGAACATGTCGGGGGTGAGCGTGGCGACGATCACCAGATCGAGGTCGCCCGGCCCGAGGCCGGCCATCTCCAGCGCCGCCTGGCCGGCGCGCGTGGCGATGTCGCTCGTGGCCTCGTCCGGGGAAAGCATCCTGCGCTCGCGGATTCCCGTGCGCGACAGGATCCACTCGTCGCTCGTCTCCACCAGCTTCTCGAGATCCGCATTCGTGAGCCGGGCGTCGGGAACGCTCGAGCCGGTCCCGCGAATCGCAATCACGCTCAGGCTCGTGCCTCGATGTACGTGACGATGTCACTCACCGTGCGGATGTTCTCGACGTCCTGGTCCGGGACCTCGATCCCGAACTCCTCCTCGATCGCCATCACGAGCTCCACCACGTCGAGGGAGTCCGCTCCCAGATCGTCGAGCAGGCTCGCCTCGGGCACGATCGCCTTGCGATCCACCCCCAACCGGTCCGTGATGAGCGTGTTCACACGCTCGGTCAACGCTTCCATCGACGTCCTCCCGTCACCCCTTCCTCCTCCTGCGGATCGTCTCCCGGGTTCGGAGCTCGCGCTCGGAAGCAGGGCGGACGGACCCGAGGGGAGAACGGCCGGAACCGAACAACAGGCGAAGGTCCGGACCGAGGTCCGCGGCCAATGTGGTCGACGGCCTGCCCCTTGTCAACGCGACCGTCGAGAGCGGTTCGTCGCTCGACCCGGAGTGCTAGACCTCGTCGGACCCTTCGTACTGCAGGTGCTCGAAGAGCGCCGTGGTGAGGTACCGCTCGCCGAAGCTCGGAAGGATGGCGACGACGAGCTTGCCGCGGGCCTCGGGGCGGCGACCGACCTCGAGCGCGGCGTGCACCGCGGCACCGGACGAGATCCCGGAGAGAAGACCCTCTTCCACGGCGAGCCGGCGCGCCATGGTGATCGCATCGTCGCTCGACACCTGCACGACCTCGTCGATCAGATGGGTATCGAGGACGTCGGGCACGAAGCCTGCGCCGATGCCCTGGATCTTGTGCTTTCCGGGCGAGCCACCGGAGAGAACGGGGCTCTCCCTGGGCTCGACGGCAATCGCCTTGAAGCCGGGCTTCTTCGCCTTGATCAGCTGGGCGACACCGGTCAGTGTCCCGCCCGTGCCGATGCCCGAGATCAGGTAGTCGACCTCGCCGTCGGTGTCGTTCCAGATCTCCATCGCGGTCGTCTCGCGATGGATACGCGGATTTGCGGGGTTCTTGAACTGCTGGGGCACGAAGCTGTCCGGAATGCGGGCGGCGAGCTGCTCGGCCGCCTTCACCGCCCCGGGCATGCCCTCGGCACCCGGCGTGAGCACGAGCTTCGCGCCGTAGGCCCGAAGCACCGCACGGCGCTCGCGGCTCATCGTGTCGGGCATCGTGAGGATCAGCGTGTAGCCCCGCGCCGCCGCCACCATCGCCAGCGCGATCCCCGTGTTGCCGGAAGTGGGCTCGATGATCGTGGTCTTGCCCGGGACGATCCGTCCCTCGAGCTCGGCGGCATCGATCATCGCGACGCCGATGCGATCCTTCACGCTCGACGCGGGGTTCTGTCCCTCGAGCTTCACGACGACGCGCGCACCGACGTCGCGCGCGATCTTGTTGAGCTGCACGAGAGGCGTATTGCCGATCAGCTTCGTCACGTCCTTGGCGATCTTCATCGAGCGGTCTCCTCTGCGTCGAGATCCGATGGTAGCACGAGGGGGGCAGCCGCCTCCGGGGCAGCGCGAGGAGTCCCCTCGCCCGAGCGAAGCACCGCGCGCACCGGCGCGAACGAGCGCCGGTGCACACCGCTCGGCCCCAGCGCATCGAGCGCGCGCAGGTGCTCGGCGGTCCCGTAACCGGCGTTGCGCGCGAAACCGTAGCCGGGATGACGCCGGTCGAGCTCGCACATCCGGGCATCCCGCCACACTTTTGCGACGACGGAGGCGGCCGCGATGGATCCGATCCGCGCATCGCCACCGACGAAGGCCCGCTGGGGCACGTCGATGCCGGGAACGTGTCGCGCATCGACGAGCGCCAGCTGCGGCCTCCTTCGCAGCCCCTCGAGGGCGCGGCGCATGGCGAGGAGCCCCGCGCGATGGATGTCGATGCGATCGATCTCCTCGGTGTCGACGCTGCCGATGGCCCAATCGATCGCCGCCGCGCGGATCTCGCGATCGAGTCTCTCGCGCGCGGCGCGCGAGAGGCGCTTGGAATCGTCGAGGCCGGCGGGGCGCAAGCCGGCGGGCAGGACCACGGCGGCCGCGACCACGGGACCGGCGAGCGGACCCATCCCCACCTCGTCCACGCCGGCGATCCGCTCGACGCCTGCTGCGCGAAGCTCCTCCTCGGTCGAGAACAACGCAGCAAGCCGGCTCACCTCCCCGGCGATCCGCTCGCGCCGGGACTCGATCTCGCGAACGAGCCGCACCGCGCCCCTGCGCGGATCGCGGCGAAGCGCGTCGAGGAGCGCTTCGCCGGGCGCGAGCTCTCCCTGCGCCAGGCGCTGCCGGATCTGCGCGAGGGAAAGGGTCCGCAGCTCCATGCGCTAGCCCTCGCCCTCCTCGATTCCGAGCCGCTTCTCGAGGCGGCGCACGCGGCGCAAGAGCTCGGGCAGGCGCTTGAGCGCGGCACTCGTGCGACCCCAGAGCTTGCGATCGACGGCGGGGATGCCCGCCACTTCGGAGCGCGCCGGCACGTCGCCCGTGATCCCGCTCATGCCCGCCACGAGCGTTCCTGCGCCGACCCTCACGTTTCCGCCGACGGTGCTCTGCCCGCCCATGTACACGAGGGGCTCGATCTCCACTCCACCCGCCAGCACGACCGCCCCACACAGGATGGCATGATCCCCGATGGAAACCCCGTGTCCGACGTGGACCAGGTTGTCGATCTTCACACCCACACCGATCCGCGTATGGGCGCTCTCGTGGCCGCGACGCGGATGCGCCGGGTGCGAGGCATCGATCGTGGTGTTGGCGCCGATCTCGGCGTCGTCCCCGACCACGACCCCGCCCGTGTGTGGGATGCGCACGCGCTTGCCATCCGCGCCGAAGGTGAAGCCGAAGCCCTCGCTCCCCACCACTGCGCCGCTCTGCACGACCACGCGCGCGCCGAGCCGCACGCCCTCACGCAGGTGCGCTCCGGAGTGGATCATGCAATCGGGACCGACCTCGACTCCGGGATACACCGTCACGTGGGGATACAGGACGGAGCGATCCCCGATCCGCGCACCGTCGCCGATCGCGACGAAGGCGCCGATCGCGACGCCCGCGCCGAGAACGGCACCTTCGCCGATCGCCGCCGTCGGATGCACGCCAGGACGCGGCCTCCGGCGCGGATGGAAGATCTCGATCGCGCGCGCGAAGTCGGCATAGGGAGCGGCAGAGCGCAGGCACGCGCGCTCCGTCACTTCGAAGCCATGCGGGACGATGCACGCCCCGGCTCGCGACGATGCGTAGGCCTTCGCGAACTTCGCACCGGTGACGAAGCTCAGATCCGACGCCGTGGCGTCGGCAAGCCCGGCGAGCCCTCGGATCTCGAGCCCGGGGTCGCCTTCGCAAGCGAGGCCGAGCGCCTGTGCCAGTTCGCCGATCTTCACGATTCCCTCAGTTTCCGAGCAGCTTCCCGATCGGGGATCGGTACAGCAGACTCATCGCGCGCCGCAACCCGCGCAGCGTCTTCTCCTGGTACGGGTACCAGAGCTTCGATGGCTTCGAGCCGAAGCGCGGCGAGACGATCGCCTGTACCTGGCAGAAGCTCTTCAGCCCCATCTCACCGTTCACGCGACCGATCCCGCTCTCCTTCATACCGCCGAACGGACTCTCTGCGATTCCGTAGGCGACGAGGCAGTCGTCGACGGTGACATTGGCGGCGCGAATCCGCCGGGCAAGGGAGCGCGCGCGGAAGCCGTCGCGCGACCACACGCTCGCGCCGAGACCGTACGAGCTGTCGTTCGCCAGCTCGATCGCCTCCTCCTCGCACTTCACCGCCTGGATGGGCAGCGTGGGACCGAAGGTCTCCTCGCGCATGATCGCCATCGTGTGATCGACGTGACAGAGCACGGTCGGCTCGAAGAAGAAGCCGGAGAATGCGGGATTCCGACGCCCACCCGCGAGGATCTTCGCCCCCTTCTCCACGGCGTCGGCCACGTGGCGCTCGATCACCGCGAGCTGTGCGGGGAAGGCGAGCGCACCCACGTCGATCTCTCCCTCGCTCTCGGGCCCCTGCCGAAGCTCGCGCGCGAGGCGCACGATGCGGTCCGTGAGCTCCTCGGCGACGCGCTCCTGCACGTACACGCGCTCGACCGACATGCACACCTGGCCGGAGTTGCAGAACGCCCCCCACACCGCGCCCCGCGCGGCAAGATCGAGGTCCGCGTCCTCGCACACGATCATCGGATCCTTGCCACCGAGCTCGAGCGTGCACGGAACGAGGCGACGCCCGCACTCCTCGGCGATCTTGCGCCCCGTGCGCACGCTCCCGGTGAACGCGATCTTGTCACAGCCCGCATCGAGGAGCGCCTCGCCCGTCGACGCATCGCCCGTCACCACCTGGAACACACCCTCGGGCAGCTTCGCATCCGCGAACAGCTCCCCCAGCGCCATCCCGACGAACGGCGTCACCTCGCTCGGCTTGAGCACGACGGCATTGCCCGCCGCGAGCGCCTGCACCGCGGGATTGAGTGCGAGGATCCACGGGAAGTTCCACGGCGTGATCACGCCCACGACGCCCATCGGCGGATAGCACACGAGAACCCGCTTGTTCTTCATGAGATGCGGCCGCTTCTTCTCGTCGGCGAGCAGCCGTGCGGCGTTCTTCGCATAGAAGGTGAGCACGTCGTAGGAGGGGACGATCTCGGTGGCATACGCCTCGAGCCGCGGCTTGCCAGTGTCCTTGCACAGGATCTCCATCACGCGATCGGCACGCTCGAGCAGCAGATCGCGCGCGCGCAGCAGCAAACGGCTCCGCTGCTCGAAGCCGAGCGCGGCCCAGCGCGGCTGCGCCTCGCGGGCACGCTCTACCGCCTGGTGCACGTCCTGCGCGTTCGCGACCTCGATCTCACCGATCCGCTCGAGGGTCGCGGGATTCGAGACCTCGAAGCGGCGACGACCGTGCGCCCCCGCAGAACTGCCGATCGGCTGGAGGATGGCCATGGCGGGTCTCCCTGGAGCAGTGGCTCGACTCTACCCGAGATCGAGCCGGGCCAGATACCCGAGCACGTCCGTCTCGGTGAGGATCCCCACCAGCTTGCCATCGTCGTCGAGGATCGGCAGGCAGCCGATCTTTCGCTCGGCCATGAGCCGCGCGGCCTCCTGGATCGAGTCGCCCGGCTGCAGGGAGATCGGCGGCGAGGACATCACCTCGGAGATCTTCACGCCTTCGAGGAACAGCCGCTGCTCCTCTGCCGGGATGCCCATCACGTTCGAGAGCGACGCGTGGAGCAGGTTGCGCTCGGAGACCACTCCCACGAGCTCACCGCCGCTCACCACGGGCAGGTGGCGCACCCTGCCATACTCCATGATCTCCTTCACGATCGACAGGCTGTCGTCGGCGGAGATGCTCACGACCTTGGTCTTCATGAGATTTCGGATCTTCACGCCGCCGGTCTAGCACGGCAGAGCCTCGCCTGACAATGGAATTGCGGCGGCAGGCGGATTTCGCGGCGCGGCGGATCCATGAGCGCCGCGCTCCGCGGCGGGGCGGATTCGGGATTCGCCCCCGCACGGGGTCCCGTCTCACGCCGGGCGATCCGAATCCTCCGGCGAGCGCACGAACAGGACGAACGCCATGGCGGGCCTCCGGGACGACTCCCGCATCGCGAACTGGATGCCATCGAGCGACCAGCCCTGCGCCACGGTCTCGTTGATGATCCGCTCGAGGGCCTCGTCGGTGACGACGGAGGTCTCGATCACCTTGTACTCGGTGCGACCCACGGCCTGCGCTCCTCTGCCTCGTCCGCGAAGTGGCGCTCGAGCGCATCCACCAGACCCTCGGCGGTATAGGGGTCCGCGACGATGTGCGGCTCGTATCCGCCGTCGCGCAGGGCGCGTGCCGTCATCGGGCCGATGCAAGCGAGGCACACGCCCCCGAGCGCATCGCCACGCCCCGACGTTTCGAGAATGGACAGCAGATGCCGCACGCTCGAGGCGCTGGTGAGCGTCACGATGTCGAGTCCGGAAGCGAACGCCTCGAGCACCCGCCCGCGCGCGGCCTCGGGGAGCACCGTGCGATAGACGTCCACCGCATCGACGCGAGCCCCCGCGCAGAGCAGCCCTTCGACGAGCGCCTCGCGCGTCACCGCGGCACGCGGGAAGAGCACGCGCGCACCCTCGAGCGAGCCCTTCGCCACCATCGCCACGACCAGGTCCTCGGGCAGCGCGCGCTCCGAGGGCATCGCGTGCACGGCGAACCCCGCCTCTCGCGCCGCACGCTCGGTGGCTGGACCGACGCACGCGACACGCACATGCGTCATGCGCGCGCGCTCGGGAAGATGCGGCGCGGAGAACTGCACCGCGTTCGCCGACGTGAACACGAGCCAGTCGTATTCGGCTGCGCGGGCGAGGGCCACCCGCGCGCGCTGCGGATCCTCGGGCGGCACCAGCTCGAGCAGTGGCACGACCACGGGATCCGCGCCGCGGCGCCGCAGCTCCGTGGCGAGCGGTCCCTGCTGGTGCACGGCGCGCCCGACGAGCACGCGCTTGCCGAAGAGCGGGCGGCGCTCGTACCACGCGAGGGCATCGCGAAAGCGCGTCACCTCTCCGACGACGGTGATCGTCGGCGCACGCAGCCCCGCCTCGCGGATGCGCGCGGGAAGCTCCGCGAGCGGCGCCGTCACTACGCGCTGCCGCGGCGTCGTTCCGCTGGCGATCGCCGCCGCAGGCGTGCGCGGATCGCGCCCGCCCTCGATGATCCGCGCCACGATGTCGTCGATCCACGCGGTGCCCATCAGGATCACGAGCGTCTCGGCGCTGCGCGCAAGCCCTTCCCAGTCGATGCGCCGATCCACGAGGTCCTTGCCGCGATGGCCGGTGATCACCGCCACCGACGAGGCGTAACGGCGATCCGTCACGGGGATCCCCGCATACGCGGGCACGGCGATCGCCGAGGTGACGCCCGGAACGACCTCGAAGGGGATGCCCGCTTCGCGCAGCGCGCTCGCCTCCTCGCCACCGCGGCCGAACACGAAGGGATCTCCGCCCTTGAGCCGCACGACGTGGTGACCCTCTCGGGCCTTTGCGACGAGCAGCGCCGCGATCTCGTCCTGCGCCACACCCTTCGAGCCATCGCCACGCTTGCCCACGTCGATGCGCTCGCATGCGGGGTTGGCGAGCTCGAGGATCACCGGGTCGAGGAGAGCGTCGTAGAGGAGCACGTCGGCGAGGCCGAGCTCGCGCACCGCGCGCACGGTGAGCAGGTCGGGATCGCCCGGCCCCGCCCCGACGAGGACGACCCGTCCCGTCATCGCACCCTCATCGCGAGATTCCGAGCAGCCGCTTCGCCCCGCGCTGCAGCAGCTCGCGGCCGAGCGTCATGCCGAGCATCTCGGGGGCACCGATCTCGCCCTCGGCGGAGCCCTCCACGCGCTCGCGCCCGTCGGGCGCGAGCACCACCGCACGCAGCCGCAGCCGCACTCCCTGGATCGAAGCATGTACCGCAAGCGGTGTATGGCAGTCTCCGCCGATCTCGAAGAGGAAGGCGCGCTCCGCCCGCACCTGCGCGGCAACGAGCGGCACGTCGAGCTGGGCGACGCTGCGCTGGACCTCTTCATCGTCGATGCGGATCTCGAGCGCAAGCGCTCCCTGCCCCGCGGCGGGCACGAAGCGGTCGGCGTCGAGCGGATCGAGGATCTGATCCTCGAAACCGAGGCGAACCAGTCCGGCGGCTGCGAGGATCACCCCCTGCAGCTGCATCGACTCGATCTTCGCCAGCCGCGTGGGCACGTTGCCGCGAATGGGGACGGGCTCGAGCTCGGGCCGGAGCGAGCGCAAGAGCGCCATGCGGCGCGCACTGCCCGTACCCACGCGCGCCCCGGGAACGAGCGAAGCGAAGCGCCGTCCCGCCGCCCCCACGAACACGTCCCGCGGATCCTCGCGCGCGGGATAGGCGCCGATCGTGAGCCCGTCGGCGAGCTCCGCCGGCATGTCCTTCGCGCTGTGCACGGCGAGATCGATCGTGCCATCGAGCAGGGCGTCCTCGATCTCCTTCACCCAGAGCGCCTTCCCGCCCACGTCCGCGAGGGGGCCTTCGATCCGATCGCCCGACGTGGTGATCTTCACGAGCTCGACCTCGTGCCCGATCCCGCGCAGCTGATTCGCCACGAGATTCGCCTGGGCGAGCGCGAGCTCGCTCGCCCGGGTGCCCAGTTTGAGCTGTCTCACTCCTCGTCCTCCTGCAGACCGAACAGCTGCCTCACCGCGTCCGCGTAGTAGCTCCCCGCCCCCTCCTCGGCCTCGGCCCGGAGCCTCTCGAGGGGACGGTGCAGGATCTTCGCCGCTACCGCCTCCGCCATGCGGTCGAGCGCGGCCAGCGCCTCGGGCGAGACATCGCCCCGGCGTGCGGCCGTGCGGTGCACCTCGGAGCGGGCGAGCGCCTCGACCCGCTCGCGAAGCTGCCGGATCGTCGGAACCATGGGAAGCGCGAGCCGCCAGCGCTCGAAGCGATCCTGCTCGGAGAGCACGATCCGCCGCGCGGGCTCGACGGCCTGCTCGCGTTGGCTGCGGCCCCGGTCCGCGACGCCCTCGAGGTCGTCGAGATCGTACAGGTAGACGTCCTCGAAGCGATTGCTCTCGGGATCGACGTTGCGCGGGATGCCCAGGTCGATCGCGAGAAGCGGGCGGCCCTGACGGCGCTCGAGCACGGGCGCGAGCAGCGCCGGCCCGACGATGGGGGCGGATACCTGGACGGAGGCCAGGAGCACATCGGCGTGCTCGAGCTCCTGGCCCAGGCTCTCGAGCGGGCGCGCGTCACCGCCCAGGCGCTGGGCCAGGCGTTGGGCCGCCGCGAGCGTGCGGTTGGCCACCACGACGTCGCGCACGCCCGCGTCGCGCAGACCCAGCAGCGCCGACTCCGCCATCTCGCCCGCGCCGAGCAGCAGCACGCGCTTGCCATCGAAGGTCTCGAAGATCTCTCGCGCGAGCTGCACACCGACGCGTGCCACGGAGACGCTGGCCGAGCCCAACCCCGTCTCGGAACGGACCCGCTTCGCCGTGCGGAAGGCATGCTGGAAGAGCCGGTTCAGCACCGGTCCCACGCTGCGGGCGGCGACCGCCATGCGATAGGCATCCTTGATCTGGCCGAGGATCTGCACCTCGCCGAGAACCATCGAGTCGAGGCTCGCCGCGACCTCGAACAGGTGCTGCACGACGGAGAGCCCATGGATCTCGTAGACGTGCTCGGCGGCGGCGCTGCGATCGCCGATCTCGTCGTGCAGGAAGCGAAGCAGCGACTCGAGCCCCTCCTCGGGCCGGCGCGACACGGCCACGATCTCCGTGCGATTGCACGTCGAGATCACTGCCGCCTCGTCGATGGCCTGCGCGCGGACGAGCTTCTCGTCGAGGCCCGTAACATGGTGGGAGGGCACGGCATAGCGCTCGCGAACCGACACCGGAGCGGTTCGGTGGTTCATTCCCACGAGCAGCAGGTTCACACCCCACCTCCCGCGAGCCGCAAGCCGAGGTAGGCGAGTGCGAGCACGACGAAGCCCAGCACGACGGCCCGCGCGGGACGCGGGCCATGTTGGCCGCGAAACACGCGCATCCCGATCGGGCGAAGATAGGTCACCCAGGCCACGAGCAACACGATGCTGTGTCTCGTCCACGAGTCCTCTCCGCGGGCGAGCCCCCAGGCGAAGCCGGAGATCACGCCCAGGGTGAGGAACGCGAAGCCCAGACCGAGCGTGAGGTGCCCCGCGCGGTCGAGGCTCTCGAGCGAGGGGAGCTGCAGCGTGGGCGGGCGCTTGCGCTTCAACTGCCGCTCCTTGGCCAGGAAGCCAAGCCCCGCCAGGCTGGCGAGCGCAAGGAGGCTGAAGCCCGCCATGGAGAGCAGTACGTGCGCGTGGGCCCAGGCGAACGGCTCGTCCGGTTCTGCCGAGCCCGGATGCCCCCGCCACAGCGCCAGATCCGCTGCCAGCGTGAATCCGGCCGCGAGCGCGGCCACCCAGGCCCCACCGACCTGCACGTTCGTCACCCGCAGCGCCCCCAGGTACGCGATCACGACGAGCCAGCCCGCGAGCGAGAGAACCGAAGGCAGGCTCTCGATCGGGAGCGGCGGATCCAGGCGGTGGAAGCCCCAGAAGCCCAATGCGTGGACCACCGCACCGAGACCGATCCCCCACACGACCGCGCGCGATGGACGCACGCCCCCGCGTGCGCCCCACCCATGGAGAGCGGCCGCGAGGTAGAGCACGATCGCCAGCTCGTGTCCGAAGCGCGGCATCAGGATCCGATCGGGCCGGGCGAGACGAACGTCATCGCCCGAGCTTCTCCATCTGGCGGCGGATCCGCTCCGCGTCCTGGACCATCTCGAAGACGCGGTACGTGGGCTCGCCGAAGAGCACGAAGCGGACCTCCTCGAGCGACGAGGGCGTCTCGAGGAAGCGGCCCACCTCTGCCAGCATGATCTCGGCACAGCGCTGCACGCCGAGCCCCCCGACCCCGGTCCCGATCGCCGGAAACGCGACGGACCGGCATTCGTTCTCCACGGCAACCTCGAGCGAGCGTCGGGTCACCCGGCGCAACGCCTCCTCGCTCACCTTGCCCCCGAGACGCATGGCTGCGGCATGGATCACATGGCGGGCACGCAGGTCGCCCGCAGTGGTCCGCACGGCCTCGCCCACCTCGACCGGGCCGTGGGCGTCGCACTCCGCCTGGATCGCGGGACCGCCTCGCTCGCGGATCGCACCCGCGACACCGGCGCCGAGGACGAGCTCCGCATTGGCCGCGTTCACGATCGCATCGACGCCGGCCTCCGTAATGTCGCCTTCTTCCAGCCGAATCCGCGCCACGACGCCTCCAGGCCCCATGTTCGCGCCCCTGCCGCGCGGCGGCAAGGCGAAGTCCCTGCGCGAAGGGCGCACTCTGCTAGCTTCGCGGCCATGCCATCGCGCCTGCGCGCAGTCCCGGGTCTCGCACTCGCAGCCATCCTGTTCGGCTGTACCGACACCGGCCCCTCCTACACGCGAATCGAGGTCGAGAAGGGTCGCGCACTCCTCGCACGGGGCAGCATCGCGATCGTCGACGCCGAATCGGCTGCAGCGAGCGAGCCATTCTCTCCGCATGAGGTCATCCACGGGGTCATCCGTTGGGGCGTGAGCGACCGAGGACCCATGCAGGCACCACCGGAGCTGTCCGCAGCAGTCGCCGTTCTCGTCGTGGGAGGCCGCGAGGCGATCGCCCACCGCGCCGCAGCCTCCCTGGCTCGCCGGGGAAACCATCCCGTCTACGTGTTCATCCCACGCGATGCCAACGAGCGGGTGAGCTTGTATGCTGTCGCCCGACAGACGAAGGAGGCATCGCGTGGCGAAGATTCTTGACGTAACGGACGCGACATTCGAGCAGGAAGTCGTTCGTTCCGACGTTCCGGTCGTGGTCGATTTCTGGGCTGCTTGGTGCGCTCCGTGCCGTCAGCTAGCCCCCGTGCTGAAGGAGATCGCCGAGGAGTACGGCGACCGCATCCGCGTGGCCAAGGTGGACGCAGATCTCAACCCCCGAACCGCAGCGGGGATGCAGGTCCGGGCGCTGCCGACGCTGCTCTTCTTCCACGGCGGACAGGTGCGGGGCTCCCTCGTCGGCTTCCAACCCAAGGCGAAGATCGCGGAGCAGATCCAAGCGCTCCTCTGAGCCGCATGGCCCTCATGCGCGAGTCGCATCGGATGCGCACGCCGCGTTCGCCTCGCGGCGCGCGGGTGGCGCGAAGAAGCGCACGGGCCAGCGCCGCCGGCGTGCCTCCCAGTAGAGCAGCAGATCGGGGTTCACCGCGACGGGATGGCCGACCAGGTCGAGAAGGGGCCGGTCCGTGATCGAGTCCGTGTAGAAGTAGCTGCGGGCGAGATCGATGCGTTCTCGTTCGATCAGGTGCCGCAGCCAGTAGATCTTCCCCTCCCCGAAGCACAGGGGCGGGATCACGCGTCCCGTGAACACACCGTCGCGCACCTCGAGCCTCGTGTGCAGGATGTGCTCCACGCCGAGGTTCGCGGCGAGCGGCCCGATCACGAGATCGGTCGACGCGCTCACGAGCGCGACCACGTGCCCCTGCTCCCGGTGACGGCGCACCTCCGCACGAGCCTCGGGGTAGATCACGGGAAGCACATACGACTCGAACCACTGCCGCGCCTCGCGCTCCACGTCCTCCACGCGACGCCCGCGAAACCACTCCTCCATGGTACGCGCCGTCCAGCGCTCCACATCGAGCAGATCGAGCTTGTAGCGCAGATACGAAGCGAGATTGCGCAGCGCGTCGCCGAGGCCCACCTCGCCGCGCTCGTAGAGGTACTTGAAGTAGAGCGTGCCGGAGTTCTCGGCGAGGATCGTCTTGTCGACGTCGAAGAAGGCGCCGATGCGCGGCTCGGAGCGGGAAGGCATGCGACGATTCTACCGGACTCAGAACAGATAGCGGCGCATCGAGACGTTCATGAGCAGACCGATCGCGATCATGCAGGTGAGCAGGGACGACCCACCGTACGAGAACATGGGCAGCGGCACTCCCACGACGGGCAGCACACCGATCACCATGCCGACGTTGATTGCCCCCGCCCAGAAGAAGAGCGCGACGACGCCCATCGCCAGATAGGTGCCGAAGCGATCCTTCGAGACGTGGGCGATCTGCAAGCCGCGCAACACCAGCCCCAAGTAGGTGAGGAGCACCACCGCGGCACCGACGAAGCCCCACTCCTCGCCGAGCACGGAGAACACGAAGTCCGTCTGCTGCTCGGGTAGGAAGTCGAGCTGGGTCTGGGGACCCTGCAGGAAGCCCTTGCCAAACATCCCCCCGGAGCCGATGGCGATCTGGCTCTGGATCGCGTGGTAGGCCGAGCCGAGCGGATCGCGCTCCGGATCGAGGAAGGTGAGCACGCGCTCCTTCTGATAGTCGTGCAGGAAGAACAGCCACGCGCCGATCGCGGCGGCGATGCCCCCGAGAGCGAGCGTCACCAGCGATGCCAGACGCACGCGCGCCACGAGGAGGTAGGAGCAGGACACGGCGCCGATCACGAGTGTCGTGCCGAGATCGGGCTGCTTCAGGACGAGAGCCGCGGGAACGGCGATGAGCACGGCGGGGCCGGCGAGGTCGAGCAAGCCCATCTCGCGGGCGGAGGTGCGCCGGGCGAGAAGCCGCGAGAAGAGGACGATCATCGCCACCTTTGCGAGCTCCGAGGGCTGGAGCCGCGCGAAGCCCAGATCGAGCCAGCGCTGGGAGCCGTTGATGATGGGCGCCCACAGCAGCACCGCCGCGAGCAGCGCCACCGTGCCGAGGTAGATCGGCACGGCCAGGCGTTCCAGACGGC
>CAZOTO010000017.1:0-35549 GCA_964582775.1 uncultured Myxococcales bacterium | reverse complement strand
GAATCCTCCGGAGCGGTGACCCGGCTGATCGACATGGGCGTCGAGCCCTTCCTGATCAGCTCCTCCCTCGTCGCAGTGATCGCGCAGCGGCTCGTGCGCCTGCTCTGCCCCTCGTGCCGCGAGCCCTATTCCCCAACCGACGAGGAGCTCGCGGAGATCGGCCTTCCGCGCAATCGGATCGCCGGCCGGCCCCTCTACCGCGCGAGGGATCGCGGCTGCCCGAGCTGCAACCACACCGGTTACCGCGGGCGAACGGGAATCTTCGAGATCCTCGTGATCGACGAGGATCTGCGGCGGATGATCACCCGCGGAATCGACTCGAAGACGATCCAGGAGGCCGCCGTGCGCCGCGGCATGCAGACGATGCGGATGTTCGGCGCCGAGCGCGTTCTCGAGGGAAGGACGAGCGTGGCCGAGATCCTCCGCCAGACGGAGGAGGAAGCCATCGCCGCGCTCGATCCCACTGCAGCCGCCTGATGCCGGTCTATCACTTCACAGGGGTCACCGCCGGCAACAAGAAGGTCCGCTCGACCATCGACGCGGAGAGCCTTCGCGCAGCCAAGCAGAAGCTCAAGCAGGAGGGCATCTTTCCCACCTCGCTCTCAGAGGGGCGCGCCACGAGCAGCGCGTCCGCGCTCCTGTCTCGCCTGCAGCTGCCGAGCTTCCAGCGCATCCCGGACCTGCAGCTCTCGATGTTCACCGGGCAGCTCGCAACCCTTCTCTCCGCCGGCGTTCCCCTGGTACAGGCGCTTGCCGCGCTCACCGAGCAGGTGGAGAGCGAGCGTCTGCGCACCATCTCGGGTCAGGTCCGAGATTCGGTGAACCGCGGCACTTCGCTCGCCGACGCGATGGCCGAGCATCCCCACGTCTTCGACGAGCTCTACCGCGCCATGGTGCGCTCGGGCGAAGCCTCGGGTGCACTGCCGCTCGTGCTCGAGCGCTTGGCGGAGTACGTCGAGGCGCGCCTCGCCCTGCGCAACAAGCTGGTGAACGCGATGATCTATCCGGCACTTCTTCTCGGCGCGAGCGCGCTCGTCGCCGGCGTGCTGCTGGTGAAGGTGATTCCGACGATCACGGGCCTGCTCCAGGACATGAACCAGCCGCTCCCTGCAGCGACACGCGTCGTGATCGGCGTCTCCGACTTCCTGGTCGCGTGGTGGCTGCACCTTCTGATCGGCGCGGGAATCGGCGCGATCGTCTTGAACCGTCTCGTACAGACTCCCGGCGGCCGACTCGTGTGGGATCGCTTGCGTCTGCGGGCACCCGTGGTCGGCAGGCTCGTCCGCTACGTCGCGATCTCCCGCTTCGCTCGCACGCTCTCCACGCTGCAAACCGGCGGGCTCAACATCGTCAGCGCACTCGACATCGCGCGCAACGTGACGGGGAACGCAATCATCGCCGGAGCGCTCGACGAAGCGCGCGAGGCGCTCACGCGCGGCTCGTCGCTCGCCGGAACGCTCCAGAGGAGCGGCGAGTTCCCGCCGCTCGTGAGTCACATGGTTTCGGTCGGGGAAGCCTCGGGCGAGCTCGACCGCATGCTCTCGAAGCTCGCCGACACCTTCGATCAGCTCGTCGACAACAGCGTGAGCCGGCTCACGGCCTTGATGGGACCCGTGCTTCTCGTGATCGTGGCGGGAGTCGTCGTCGCGATCATCCTATCCACACTGCTTCCCCTGCTGAATCTCACCCGGGCCCTGTAGACCCGCCCAAGAGGAGCTCCTCCATGAAGACCCATCGCAGATCCGAAGGGTTCACCCTGCTCGAGATTTTGGTCGTCGTGATGATCATCGGGCTGCTCACCGGATTGGTCGCACGACAGATGATCCGTCGAGGCCAGGAGGCGAAGGGAACCCTCGCGCAGACGAAGATCCAGCAGATCGCGCAGGCCCTGGAGATGTACCGCTTGGACAACGGCCGGTATCCGACCACGGAACAGGGACTCGAAGCCCTCGTGCACGAGCCGCAGAGCGAGCCGCGCCCGCGGCGGTACCCGCCCGAGGGCTACATGGGCAAGGGCGATCTGCTCGACCCGTGGGACATGCCGTACCGGTACGCACAGCCGGGCGCTCACAACGTACATTCCTACGACATCCATTCGTTCGGCCCGAACGGAACCGAGGGCGGCGGCGACGACGTCGCGAACTGGGACGATTCGAGCGAGTAGCCCGATGGGACGGTCGCGCCGCAGCGCCGGCTTCACGATTCTCGAGATCCTGGTGGTCGTGATGCTGATGGGGATCGTGGCGAGCCTGCTCGTTCGCATTCCCATGGGCGGCCTCGGCGCGACGTTGCGCGCAGGCGCCCGAGAGCTCGCGGCCGATCTCGACTACACCATGCAGCGTACCCTCGCGACGGGCCGCCCCCACCGCTGGGTGGTCGACCTCGACCAGCAGCGCTTCCGCATCGAGGAGATCCGGATCGAGCCACCCGATCCCGCCCCGACACTGCCCACCCACGAGGGGCTGCTGTCGCTCGCGCCGCCTCGCCCCCACGCGACCTTCGAGCCCGCCGCCAACCGCACGGGCGAATGGCGCCGCCTCTCGAGCACGAGCATCGGCATCGGCGAGGTGCAGGTCGGCGATCTCGTAGTGCGCGAGCGCACCGCGAGCATCGCGTTCGACGCCGTGGGCGCCACCGCCCCCGCGCGCATCCTGATCGCGGACGAATCCGGACACGCCCTGGAGCTGCGCATCGTCGCGTTCACGGGCGAGGTCGAGATCGTGGAGGCGACACCGTGAGGTCCCTCTCCGCGCACCGCCACGGCTTCACGATCCTCGAGGTCCTGGTGGCGATCTTCGTGGTCGGCACGGTCCTCTCGGCGATCGTCGCCCTGGTGGGAACGAACCTGTCGCAGCTCGCTCGCGTCCGCTCCGAGATCGATCGGTCTCGTCTCGCGGAGGAGCGACTGCGCGCGATCGAAAGCGATCTCACGGGCGGCCTCGAAGTGCGCGACGGCATCGAGGAGGGCCGTTTCGATCCCCCGAACGAGGATCTCGCATGGCGCACTTCGGTGTCGCCCTTCTCGATCCCGCTCCCGGCGCTCGACGGCGGTCTCGCCGACGCCCCCTCTCTCGCGTCGGCACTCTTCACCTCCCCATCGAGTGCGGTGAGCGCGCCTGCGTCCGCACCGGCGATCCGTCTCGTCGAGGTCCGCGTGTATCGCGAAGCGGATGGCCCGGAGCGCGCAGCCGTTCTCGAGTGGCTCCACGTCGAGCCGTACGTTGCGCTGGAGACCGAGCCCCCCGAGGAGACGACGCCCACGCCGGAGCAGACTCCTCCGGGCAGCGAGGCCTCGGCCTCGTGAACGGCCATCCCCTCGCCGCAGCCGGGCCGCGCGCGCAACACGGCTTCACGCTGATCGAGATGCTGGTCGCGATCGGGCTCATCGCGCTCCTCGTCACGGTGAGCGTGCAGATCTACCTCGGCATCCACCGGGCGGAGGAACGCGCACGACGCGCACTCGGCCGCGATCGCGCCGCCCAGGTCCTGCTCGATCGCCTCGAGCGCGAGCTCGTCGGCGCACGGATGATCGAGCGCGACGAGGGCTCCGACCCGCGGCTGCATCCCTACGTCTTCGTGGGAACGGGCGACCAGGGAGAAGGCATGGACGCCGATTCCCTCGAGTTCGTGTCCCGGGGATCTCCTCGTCCGCCGCAGACTCTCCCTGCCGGTCTGCGCCGGATCTCGTACACGCTGCGCCCTGCGGAAGACGGTGCGGGACTCGACCTGCTGCGTCGCGAGGGACCCGTCACCTCCGAGCCTTTCCGTACACCGAACGGCGACGAGGCACACGTCGTGGCCCGTCGCCTGGCGCGATTCTCGCTTCGCTATCGCCCCGACGCGGAGACGACATGGCTCGATGCCTGGGATTCCGCCGGCGTCTCCCATCTCGACGATCTCCCCGCCGAGGTCGAGCTCACCGTGCAGCTCCTGGAGCCGGCGGGGTCCGGGACCTGGAGCGTGGGGGCCGATCATCGGCGCGCGATCCGCCTCCCGGTGCGGCCGATCTCGCTCGCTCCGGACACCGAAGCGCAGGAGCCGTCCGCCGAGTGCGAAGGCGGTCCGACCTTCGCCGAGTGCTTTGCGCTCGTGGAGTCGCAGCTCGCTCCGCTGCGCGCCTTGGTGGATCCCATCGCCGGTGCCCGGATCTCCGAGCTCGAGGCTGCGCGCGCCGAGGTGGAAGACTCGTGCTGGAGCCCCACGGATCCTTCCCCCGCTCTCGAGCGGCTGAAACGGGCCCTCGACGCCCTCGACATCCGGCTGGAGAGCCCGTGCGATCGGTAGGGCGGGCGACTGCGGGCGAGGAAGGCGTCGTGCTCCTGCTGGTGCTCGTCGTGATCGTGCTCTCCATCGGAACCGTCTACGCGTTCACCCGCACGACCACCCTCGAGGTTCTCGGCACGCGGCACCGCATCGCTCTCGCGCAGGCCGACCTGCTCGCGAGATCCGGATTCGCCATCGCCACCCGCGCGGTGATGGAGGACCGAGCCGAGACCGACCCCCTGATCCAGCAGCTCGAGACCCTCCGGGATCCCTGGGCGCGGCTCGGCGCGCAGCCGATCGAGCTTCCCGGCGGCGGGATCCTTCACATCTCCGTCCTGGATGCCGGCAGCCGCGTGAACCTGAACGCGCTCTTCGACGCGCAAGGCATCGCCCTGCCCGAGAGCCGTCCCTACCTTGCGGCGATCCTCGAGCGGATCGTGCGCGACATGCCCGGACGCCAGGAGGAGAAGCTCTACGACATCGAGGAGCTCGCTCGCGCGATCCTCGACTGGATCGACGCCGACATGCTTTCCGAACGAGGCGACGACGAAGCGTCCTACTACGGCCGTCAGGCGGGCCCCACGAACCCGGAGGCCCGGCCGCTCGACCGTCCCCTCCTGTCCCTCGCCGAGCTCGCCGATGTGCCCGGCATGGATGCCTTGCTGCTCGAATCGCTCGAGGCGTACCTTACCGTCCATCCGATGTTCCCCGACGCCCAGCACCACGGAGTGAATCCCAACACGGCACCGGCCCACGTGCTGGGCCTGATCCAACGCGGCTACTCGGGCGCAGAGGCGAAGCGCTCCCTCGCCGACGAGGCCCTGGTGTTTCGCATCCTGTCGGCGCGCGAAGAGGGGCGCGTCTTCTGCGCGTCCCCCGGAGACGACTGCGGGCCGCTCGAAGAGGAGATCCTCGATCTCTCGGGCGAGACGCTGTTCCCCCCGCTTCGATACGCGAGCGACGCCTTCCTCATCCGCGTCGAAGCACGGATCGGAGAGACCCGATCCTGTGTCACTGGTGTGATCGATCGCTCGCATCGCGAAGGTCCGCGAACGCTCGCCTACGGGATGGATTGCTGATGTTCGAGCGCACGATCCTCGGCCTGGACATCGGCAGCTACTCCGCGAAGATGGCCGTGCTGCGGGCCGGCCTGCGCGCAGTGGAGTGCACCGCCTTCGAGCAGCTCGTGTTCCCGCGCGAAGCTCCCTCCGAGGAGCTCGAGGCGACGCTGCAGCTCTTCCTGCAGAACCAGGATCTTCCGCTCGAGTACGTCGTTACGGCCCTCGACACGGATTGCCTCACCCAGCGACACCTGCGATTCCCGTTCAGCGGCGCCAAGCGCGTGACGCAGGCGATCGACTTCGAGATCGACGAGGCCATCCCGCTGCCGCTCGAGGGCACCCTACGCGTACACGAGCAGGTGCTCGTGCATCCGGAGCGCACCGATGCGCTCGTGCTGATCGCTCCCGAGGATCGGGTCCGCGAGCATCTCGACGCCACCCGCCGCATGGAGCTCGAGCCGCGCATCGTCGAGGCCGAGGGGGCGGTGCTCGCGAATCTCTCCACATACCTCGGTCTCGCGGACACGAGCCGTCTGCTCCTCGACATCGGCCACGAGAAGACCCACCTCTGCCTGCTCGTCGACGGGAAGCCGCTCGCCGTGCGGCGCATCGAGATCGCCGGCCATCACCTCACCGAGATCCTCGCTCGCGACCTGGGCCTGTCCTACGACGCGGCAGAGGAGCACAAGCACGAACGCGGCGTGTTCGAGGCGGGCAGCACGAAGCCCCTCACCGCGGGAGTCGGCGCGGTTCTCGACGGCCTCGTCCGCGAGATCCTACGCTCCGTCGACGCCCTCGTCGGAGATCCGATCGATCCCATCGCGCCAGCGGGAATCGTTCTCCTGGGCGGAACCGCCCGGCTATCGGGGCTCGATGCGTTCCTCGAGGAGCGAACGGGGTGGCCGACCTCGGTGCTCGCCGTCTCGCGCTCGAACGAGGGAGCAGGCCTCTTCGCGCGCTCGGGAGCCCCCGTCTTCGCCCAAGCCGCGGCCCTCGCCCTGCGCGCCTCGAACACCGATCGCGTCACGCAGATGGACTTCCGGCAAGGCGCCCTCGAGCACCGGGCGGACCTCACGGCGCTTCGCCCCCAGCTCCAGCTCACCCTCGCCCTGTTCGGCGTCACGATGGCGCTCTGGCTCGTGAGCGCCATCGCCGACACGTGGTCCGCGGAGTCCCGTGCAGCCGGGCTTCGCGACCGGATCGCCGCCCTCTACGAGCAGACGTTTCCGAGTGCCGTCCGGCCGGGGGATCCCCTGGCGAACCTGCAGGCGCAGGCGCGCGAGGCCCGGGATCTGGCAGAGCACCTGGGAGTGACGGGCCGCGGCATCACGGCCCTCGAGGTGCTGCGGGAGCTCTCCGAGCGGGTTCCCCCCACGCTCGACGTTCGCTTCGACGACATTCGCATCGAGCGCCGCAGCATCGTGGCGCAGGGACGCACCGGGGACTTCGTCACGGCGGACCGCCTGAAGCAGCAGCTCCTCGCGTTCGACGGCTTCCACGACGTCGAGATCGCGGACGTCACGTCCGATCCGCGCGGCGGCGGCAAGACCTTCACGCTGAGGATCCGCCTGGGAGAAGAGCAATGATCGCGGCCACGGATCTCGTCGAGCCGCTGCGACGCAGGCTCGAAGCGCGCACCCTGCGCGAGCGCTGGCTGCTCGTCGCGGGTGCGTGTGCGCTGGCGCTCACGGCCGTCTACGTCTTCGCGATCTCGCCCCTGCACGAGCGGGCCGATCGCGCGCGCGCCGAGGCCCTTCGGCTCGATGCAGACGTGACGCGCACACTCCAGATCGCCAGTACGATCCTGCCGCTGCAAGCGGATCTCGCGCGGGTCGAGCAGCGCATCCAGCCCGGTGAGAAGACGAACCTGCTCTCCGTGCTCGAGGCGCTCGCGTCCGAGTCGCGGATCGGCAAGGAGAATCTCGAATCCATCAGCCCCAAGCGCCCCTCGGGCAATGCGCGCTATCCCGAGACCCGTGTCGAGGTCACGCTGCGCGACGCCACGCTCGCACAGCTGGTCGACTATCTGTATCGCATCGAGCACGCACCGACGCTGCTGATCGTGCGTTCGCTTCGCATCCGCGCTCGCGGCGGCGAGGAGAGTCGCATCGATGCGGTGTTCTCCGTCTCGACTTTCGAGCGAGCGGCATGAGCGCCTGCGCGGCGCTCTTGGTCGACGCCTTCGGCACGCTGATCGCCCTTCGCGAGCCGCCTGCGGAGACCTACGCGAGGATCGCCGCCCGCGCGGGCTTCCGGCGCAGCGTGGGCGAGATCGCGGCTGCCCTACGCAGCGCACCGATCGGCCCGCCCGCGCTCGATGGCGCCGCGCGCGAGGAGATCCCCGCCCTCGAGCGCGAGAGATGGCGCGCCGTGGTGCGGCACGTGCTCGGAGATGCGGCTGCGGACGGAACGTGCTTCGACGCGCTCTGGAGGCACTTCGCGACGGGCGAGGCATGGCGCGCCATCGACGGCGCCCTCGAGGCGCTTCGCACCGCTCGTGCCCGGGGCATTCGCGTGGGCGTGCTATCGAACATGGACGCGAGGCTCCCCGGGGTGCTCCACGATCTCGGACTCGCAGCCCACATCGATGAGATCTTCCTGCCGAGCAGAACGGGACTCGCCAAGCCCGACCCTCGGGCGTACCTCGCAGCCACGCGCGCGCTCGGCGCCGCACCCGAACGAACCGCCTACGTCGGCGATCGCGAGGAGGACTGCGTGGCACCGGCGCGCAGAGTGGGGCTGCGCGCGCTGCGCTTCGCACCGGGACGGCCGCCGGGCCCGGGCTTGCTCACGAGCTGGAGCGATCTCTCTCGCGCGCTCGAACTCTCCGGCTCCTAGAGAGGGACCGCAGCGCGTCGCCCGCGGGATCCGGTAGATTCTGCCTCCATGGACACGATGATCGGCCTCACCGCACCCGATATCGAACGCTGGTCGGAGCGCGTAGTCGTCGTGCGGGGGCTCAATCCGAGCCCGTTCGCCGGGCCGGGGACGAACACGTTCCTCGTCGGGACGGGCTCACGGCCGCTGCTGGTGGATACCGGCTCGCGCCACGAGGGCTACGTCCCCCTGCTCGAGCGTGCCCTCGCCGAGCACTGCCGAACCGATGCGCCCGGGGACGTGCTCGTCACGCACGCGCACCCCGACCACCTGCCCGGTGCCGTCGACGTGATCGCCCGCTTCGGGGAGCGCGCGGTGCGCAAGCTGCCGTGGCCCGAGCAGGACGCGCGGGTGAGCGTTTCGATCTCGGCCGTCCGCGACGGCGACATCTTTCGCACCGACGGCGCCACGCTGCACGCGGTGCACACCCCCGGCCATGCACCGGATCACCTGTGCTTCTACCTCGAGGAGGAGCGCGCGTTGTTCACGGGTGACAACGTGCTCGGAGTGGGAACGACGGTGATCTCGACGTGGGGCGGTGACATGGCAGCGTACATCGCCTCGCTCGAGCGCCTGCTCGAGCTCGACATCGAGCGGATCTATCCCGGGCACGGCCCCCTGATCCCCGACGGGAAGGAGCGCTTGCAGCAGTACCTCGCGCATCGGCTCGAGCGCGAGCGGCAGGTGATCGATGCACTGCGCGCGGGCGCGAGCGACGCCGTGCAGATCGTCGAGCGCGTCTACCTCGGACTTCCCGCAGTGCTGCGCGCGGCCGCCGCCGACTCGGTCACGTCCCACTTGATCAAGCTCGAACGCGAGGGTCGCGCCGCGCGCCTCGCCGATGCGAAGGAGGCGCGATGGCGGATCACGGAGTGAGCGCGGACGCGCGCACACCCGCCGACGAGCTCTTCGCACGCCTGGGCTCGGACTGTCGCGCGACGCAGAGGAACGCCAGCCAGGAGCTGCTGCGGCGCATCCCCGCGGACGCAGCACTGCGCGACCGGCTGCGGGAGCTGCTGCGCAAGGGCTCGCCTCGCGCGCGCTTCGCGGCGGCCTTCGTGCTCGCGCACGCCGAGCGGCCGAGCCTGCGGCTGCTGCCAGCTTTGCTCGACTCGCTCGAGCTTCCCGACGGGGATCTGCGCTGGCAGGCTGCGCATCTCCTGGCGGACCTCGCACGTCTGCACGGCGAGGCGACATCCGTCGTGCTGCACGAGGCGCGCTGCGCGCCCTCTCCCCTGCGCCGCCGCATGGCGATCTACCTGCTGCGCGAGATCGCCCCCGAGCGCGAGGAATCCGTGCGCATCTGCCTGGAGGCGCTCGCAGATCCGGATCCCGAGATCCGTCACGCCGCCCTCACCTGCTTCGGCAAGCTCCACGCCATCGACGGGCCCGCATTCGATCGCATCGTCGACGTCGCCCGCTCCCACACGGATGTGCGTATGCGGCGCATCGCGACGGCCGTGCTGCCGCAGCTGGTACGGATCCTTCCCGAGCGGGAACCCGACGTGCGCGCCGTCGCGCGCGAGCTCGCCAACAGCGACGATCCATCGATCGCACGGGCCGCACGCGCCGTCGAATCCCGGACCCCGGTGGAGATCGCCGAGTCGTGAGCCCCCCCGATCGTCACGCGCCCGCGGGGATCGGGGGGATCCGCACCCTCGTGCTCGCGAGCAGCTCCCCGCGTCGCCGCGAGCTGCTCGCCGCGGAGGGCTACGACTTCGAGCTCGCCTCCCCCGACATCGAGGAGCTCCCGCTCGCGGGCGAGGCCGCCCGCGACATGGCGCTGCGCCTGGCGTGCGAGAAGGCCGGGGCCATCGCATCCGGCCATCGCTCGGATCGCTGCATCCTCGCAGCGGATACCATCGTCGTGCTCGGCGATCGCATCCTCGGCAAGCCGCGCGACGAAGACGAGGCCGCCGAGATGCTCTTCGAGCTCGCCGGCCGCACGCATCGCGTGATGACGGGGTACGCGCTGCGGGTTCCCGACACGGATCTATGTGCATCCGACGTCTGCGAGAGCCGCGTGCGCATGCGGCACGTCACCTGGGAAGAAGCCTGCGCGTATGCGCGCACGGGCGAGCCGCTCGACAAGGCGGGAGCCTACGCGGTGCAGGGCGAGGGCGGCCGCTTCGTCGAGGAGATCACCGGCTCGCGTACGAACGTGATCGGACTGCCGCTCGAGGACATTCTCCCGCTGCTCGAGCGCTTCGGCGTCCGCCCGCGATGAGCCCCGGCCGCAGCGATTTCCAGGAGATCGCCGCACGCCTCGCCAGCGTGCGCGCGCGGATCGCGGCAGCGGAGCGCGCTGCGGGGCGTGCCGCGGGGTCCGCCCAGCTTCTCGCGGTGTCGAAGACCGCGACCGCCGCGGCCGTCCTCGCGGCGGCGCGAGCGGGCCAGCGCGCCTTCGGCGAGAGCCGCATCCAGGAGGCCGATCCGAAGATCCGCGCACTCGCCGCGCTCGAGCCCGGCGACAGCCTCGAGTGGCACGGCATCGGACGACTGCAGCGCAACAAAGCGCGCCGCGCCGTCGAGCTCTTCGACTGGATCCACTCCGTCGACCGGCTCGATCTGGCGCACGAGCTCGACCGCCATGCCCGCGCGCTCGGGCGCCGGCCCAAGGTGCTCCTGCAGGTGAACATCGACGAGGAGCCGCAGAAGGGCGGCGCAGCGCCCGGCGATGTCGTGCCGCTGGCGCACGCGGTCGATGCGCTCCCCGGCCTCGAGTTCGTGGGTCTCATGGCGATTCCCCGCTCGTGCGAAGACCCCGAGCAGGTGCGACCTTCGTTCGCGCGCCTGCGGGTTCTGCTGGGGCGGGTGAACGAGTCGCGCGTCGGCCGGCCTCCTCTCGGCGAGCTGTCGATGGGGATGTCGCACGACTTCGAGATCGCCATCCAGGAAGGGGCCACATGGATCCGGATCGGGACCGCCCTGTTCGGGGAGCGAGAAAGGTAGGGACGATGGTTCGACTGCCGAAGACCGTGGGCACGATCGGTGCCGGAAACATGGCGGAGGCCATCCTGCGCGGCCTGCTCGCCGCCGGCATGGCGCCGCAGGATCTGATGGCGAGCGAACCCGTGACCGCGCGCCGCGAGGAGATCGGCCGCCAGCTCGGCATCCGCATCACGAGCTCCAACGCCGCGGTCGCGACCTCCTGCGAGGTCGTCCTCTTGGCGGTGAAGCCCGCCCATATCGAGGCCGCCCTCGGCGATCTCGAGCCCGCCCCCACCGCGCTCTTCGTATCCATCGCCGCAGGCCGCTCGGTGGCCAGCCTGCGCAGCGTCCTCGGAACGAGCAGCCGCATCGTCCGCGCGATGCCGAACACCCCTGCGCTCGTGCGCGCGGGCATCACCGCGATCGCCGACGACACCGGGGCAACGCCCGACGATCTCGACCGTGCCGAGGCGATCCTGCGGGCGATCGGGCGCGTGGTCCGCGTCCCCGAGGCCCAGATGGATGCGGTGACGGGATTGTCCGGCTCCGGCCCGGCGTACGTCTTCCTGGCGATCGAGGCGCTGGCCGAGGCGGGAGTCCGGGAGGGACTTCCCTCCGCGGTGGCCCGCGAGCTCGCGCTCGAGACCGTTCTCGGTGCCGCCCGGCTCGCGCGAGAGACCGGCGAGCACCCGGCCCTGCTTCGGGAGCGCGTCACCTCGCCCGGGGGAACGACCGCTGCCGGCATTGCTGCGCTCGAAGCCGCCGGCTTCCGCGCGTCGATTCTCGCAGCCGTTCGAGCCGCCACCGCTCGCTCGCGAGAGCTCGAGCGGCCGTAGGCCCCTTCACCCGCCCGCAACACCCCGCGCAACCCCCCTCAAGGACGAGGAGGATCGGACCGATCCGGGTGCTCGAATCATGCGCCTCACTCCCATCGAGATCCTCCAGCACTCCTTCCGGACACGGCTCCGCGGTTTCGACCCGGCAGAGGTCCAGGCGTTCCTCGAGACCATCGTGGCGGACTTCGAGGACATCGTGCGCGAGAACGCCCAGCTGCGACGCGAAGCGGAGCGGCTCGGCCGCGACCTCGAGACCTACCAGGGACGCGAGAAGACGATCCAGGAGACGCTCACCACCGCGCAAAGCGTGGTGGATCGCATGCGCAGCCAAGCGCAGAAGGAGGCCGAGGCCCTCGTGGCCGAGGCGGAGTTCCGAGCAGAGAAAATCCTTTCTGAAACGGAGGAACGCCGCGCAGAGCTCGAGCGAGAGTTGAAGGAGCTCCGGCATCTGCGCCTTCGTGTGGAGCACGATCTGCGCTCGACCGTTCACGGCTACGCCAAGCTCGTGGATGCGTTCGCCGCACACCGGCGTACCGTCGATCCGCGCGCCGCGAGCGCGTTGGTTCCGGATCGCAAGCGTGTCGCGAGCACGCCCTCGGCGAAGGGGAGCGAGACGTCCCCTCCGGATGCCGCGCCGGCCACGAGCGCCACCGCGGCCGAGGCCCCGACCGATCCGGAGGACGCCGGGCGCGCCGAGCAGGATCCGAGGGCGCAGACCACGGCCCCGGCGGAGCCTCCCGTTCCACAGGAAACGATCGGCGAATCCATCGCTTGATCCGGCGGCCGCAGGAGGCACCCTCCTCGGCGGCATGCACGTGCAGCGAAGGAACGACGCCGTCGAGATCTGGGTGCACGTGCGCCCGCGCGCTTCGCGCGCGTCCGTGGGCGGCACCCAAGGAGATGCGCTCGCCGTCTCGGTGCGCGCCGCTCCGACGGACGGCCAGGCGAACCGCGCCGTCTGCGAAGCGGTCGCCGCTGCGCTCGGTGCGAAGCGGCGTCAGGTCTCGCTCGTCGCGGGGGACACGAGCCGGCGCAAACGCCTTCGCATCGAGGGCGATCCCTCCGTACTCGCCGCCCGCCTGGACGCCCTCGCGTCGAGCGCCGACGGCTGGACAGACGGCTCCCGGTGACGATCGTTGCGCGCGGCGGCTACACTTCGCCCGCCTCGGGGATCTCCGGGGATCCGCGGAGCGCCGAGCCGCCGAGGTCCGTGGGGGAATCGAAGTCGCCTGGCTTTCCCGCTCCGCCACAGCGAGCGAGCGAGCCGGTCGCCCCGCGGCCAGGACCGCACATCGCAGGGGAATACGAGTCGATGCCGACCTACGAGTACGAGTGCACGAAGGGACACCAGTTCGAGGTGGAGCAGCGCATCACCGAGGCGCCGCTCACCCGCTGCAAGATCTGCAAGGCGAAGGCGACCCGGCTGATCTCCGGCGGGGGCTTCATCCTGAAAGGCGGGGGCTGGTACAGCGACGGCTACAGCTCGAGTCGATCGAATGGCTCGAGTGGCGAGGCAAGCAAGCCCGCCGGCTGTGGCGGCGGGGCCTGCGCGGCCGCTTCGGGCGGCGGATCCTGCGGGGACTAGCGCACCCGCGCGCAGCCCCGTCATGGCCACCATCGTCGACGGCAAGAAGCTCGCCGAGGAGCTTCGCGAAGAGGTCCGGCAGCAGGCATCGAAGGTCACGGGCAGCCCCCCCTGTCTCGCGACCGTGCTCGTCGGAGAGGATCCGGCATCCCAGGTCTACGTGCGCAACAAGGGCAAGGCCGCGCGCGGGTGCGGCTTCGAGTCGATCCAGATCGACCTTCCAGCCACCATCGCGCAGGCCGACCTGCTTCGGGAGGTCCGGCGGCTCAACGACGATCCCCAGGTGCACGGCATCCTGGTGCAGCTTCCCCTGCCCGCAGGGATCGATCCGGCCGCCATCGCCTCCGCCGTGGATCCGGACAAGGACGTCGACGGACTGCACCCGGAGAGCGCCGGCCGGCTGATGAAGAACCTTCCCGGCCTTCCGCCGTGCACGCCGGCGGGCTGCCTGTACATCCTCGACCGCCATGGCGTTCCCATCGAAGGGGCGCACGCCGTCGTGATCGGGCGCAGCGAGATCGTCGGCAAGCCGGTCGCCCTCATGCTGCTCCATCGGAACGCGACGGTGACGATCTGTCACTCGCGCACGCGAAGTCTCCCCGACATCGTCCACGGCGCCGACATCGTGATCGCCGCGGTCGGCCGGCCGCGCATGGTCCAGGGCGACTGGATCGCGCCGGGTGCGGCCGTGATCGACGTCGGGATCAACCGCGTGGACGGCAAGCTCGTGGGGGACGTCGACTTCGAGCCCGCCGCCGCACGCGCCGGGCTCATCACGCCCGTCCCCGGGGGCGTGGGGCCGCTCACGATCGCGATGCTCATGCGCAACACGCTCCGCGCCTTCGAGCTGCAGTCCCGATGACGGAGAGGCTGCGCCGAACACCTCTCCACGCGCAGCATCTCGCGGCGGGAGCCCGCATGGCGCCGTTCGCGGGATTCGACATGCCGGTGGTCTACACCTCGATCCTCGACGAGCACCGCAAGGTTCGCAGCGAGGCGGGGCTGTTCGACGTCTCCCACATGGGCGAGATCCGCGTGCGCGGAGCCGGCGCCGTCGCCTTCGCCCAGCGCGTGTTCACGAACGACGTCGCAGCCATGACCGACGGCCAGGTCCGGTACGGCGCGCTGTGCGCTCCCGACGGCGGGACGATCGACGATGTCACGCTCTACCGCGTCTGTGCCACGGATCTGCTCTTCTGCGTGAACGCGGCCAACGTGCAGACCGACTTCGAGTGGCTGCTCGAGGTACACCGAAGCGGCGGCGATCGCTGCGACGTGGTGGACGAGAGCGACTCGACCGCGCTCCTTGCGATCCAGGGCCCGCTCGCCCTCGGGATCGCCGAGTCGGTCGTCGAGGACGGAGGTCCACGGCCCAAGCGCTGGCGATTCCGCGAAGCCTCTTGGGGCAGCACGCGGGTATGGCTCTCCCGTACGGGCTACACGGGCGAGGATGGCTACGAGATCTTCGCACCGAGCGAGGCCGCGGAGGGCCTCTGGAGCCGCCTGTTGGATGCAGGCGCCGGGCGGCTCGTACCGATCGGCCTGGGGGCGCGCGACACCCTGCGCACCGAGATGGGCTATCCGCTCTACGGACACGAGCTCGACCGCAACCACGACCCGGTGCAGGCCGGCCTCGAGCGCTTCGTCGCCTTCGGCACCGGCTTCCTCGGCGAGGCCGCGCTCCGGCACACGCGCGATACGGGAAGCGGCGAGCGGCTCGTCGGCCTCGTCGGCGAAGGCCGCCAGGTGGCCCGCCCCGACTACCCCATCCACACGCCCGAGGGATCGGGGCGCGTGACGAGCGGAACCTTCTCGCCGAGCATCGAGCGATCGATCGCGATGGGCTACGTTCCGCCCGGGTTCGCGAAACCCGGAGCGACGGTCGAGGTGGAGGTACGAGGTAGAAACCTTCCGTTCCAGATCGTCGAGCTTCCCTTCTATCGCGGAAAGAGATGATGGCGGAGAAGAAGTACAAGTACGACGAGGAGTGCCGCTACACGGAGTCCGACGAATGGGTGCGCTTCGACCGCGGCGTCGCGCGGGTCGGGATCACCGACTATGCGCAGTCGCAGCTCTCGGACATCGTGTTCGTCGAGTTTCCCCACGTCGGATCCCAGGTGGAAGCAGGTCAGGCCTTTGGCGTCGTCGAGTCGGTCAAGGCCGTGAGCGACCTCATCGCGCCGATCAGCGGTGAGATCGTCGAGGTCCACGGCGCCCTCGAGGAGACCCCCGAGGTCGTGAACGAGGATCCCTACGGGCAGGGATGGCTCGTCGCCATCGCACCCGAGGATCTCGATGCGCTCGACGCGCTGATGTCCGTGGACGAATACCGAGCATACGTGAAGTCCCGCGCCGGAGAGTGAGCTACCTGCCCCACACCGAGGTCGATGTCCGGACCATGCTGGCGCGCATCGGCGTCGACAGCATCGATGCGCTCTTCGACTCCATTCCGGCGTCGCTTCGCGCCAAGGCCGAGCTCACGCTCGCACCGCAGCTCGACGAGCGCGAGCTCTTTCGCCACTTCCACGCCCAGGCCGTCCGCAATCGAACCGTGCGCCAGACGGCGAGCTTCCTCGGCGGCGGCGCGTACCACCATTACATCCCCTCGACCGTCGACGCGCTTTCCAGCCGCGGCGAGTTCCTCACCGCCTACACCCCGTATCAGGCCGAGATCAGCCAGGGCACGCTGCAGGCGATCTTCGAGTTCCAGACGCTCGTCTGTCAGCTCACCGGCCTGGACATCGCCAATGCGTCGCTCTACGACGGAAGCTCCGCCACCGCCGAGGCAGCGCTCATGGCGATGCGCGTGACGCAGCGCAAGACCCTGTACGTGAGCGCCGGGCTACATCCCCACTATCTGCGCACGCTGCGTACCTACACCGAGGGCGTGGGTGCGCGGATCGAGATCCTGCCCCTGGACCGCACGGGGCGAACGGCTCTTCCCGCGGCACTCTCGAGCGATGCCGCGGCAGTGCTCGTGCAGTCGCCGAGCTTCTTCGGATGCGTCGAGGATTTGCGAGCGGCATCCGATCGGGCCCATGCGGCGGGTGCGCTCGCGATCTCCATCACGGCCGAGGCGCTCTCGCTCGCGCTTCTGCGCGCACCCGGAGAGCTCGGTGTCGACATCGCGTGCGGCGAGCTGCAGTCCTTTGGCCTGCCCCTGTCCTTCGGCGGCCCCTACGCGGGTTTCCTCGCGACGCGTCAGGATCTGCTGCGGCAGATCCCCGGCCGATTGATCGGCGAGACCGTGGACACCGAGGGTCGACGCGCATTCGTCATGACGCTCACGGCACGCGAACAGCACATCCGCCGCGAGAAGGCGACGAGCAACATCTGCACGAACCAGGGGTTGTGTGCGCTTCGGGTATCGATGTACCTCGCACTCGTCGGCAAGCAAGGGCTGCGGAAGCTCGCCGAGATCAACCTCTCGCTCGCCCACTACGCGCGCGCGGGCCTGGAGTCCGCCGGTGTGCGCCCGGTCTACGACGCGCCGTTCTTCAACGAGTTCGTCGTCGAAGTGCCCGACCTCGGCCGACGCATCGCGGAGTGCCGCGAGCGCGGCGTGCAGCCCGGCGTCGCGCTCGGAGCCTTCGATCCCGAGCGTGCAGAGCAGCTCCTCGTGTGCACGACCGAGATGAACACGCGCGAGGAGATCGATCGACTGGTGCGAGGGCTCGCGTCGTGAGCACGCCGGGGCGCAGCGGATTGGTCTTCGAGGAAGCGCTCCTCTTCGAGCGCTCCCGGCCGGGGCGCGCGGGCATCCCGATCGCCGACACCGACGTCCCGCACGTCGATCCCGCGCAGGCGCTCGGCCCCGATCTCGTGCGACACCAGGTCGAGGGGATGCCGGAGCTCTCGGAGCTCGACGTGGTCCGCCACTACACGCACCTGTCGCAATGGAACTACTCGATCGATTCCGGCCTGTTCCCGCTCGGCTCGTGCACGATGAAGTACAACCCTCGCGTGAACGAGGCGATCGCCGCGCTCCCGGGCATCGCGGACGTCCATCCCCTGACGGACGAGGAGGGAATCCAGGGCCTGCTCGCGCTCGGCTACGAGCTGCAGCAGGCGCTCGTCGAGATCTCGGGCCTCGATCGCGTGACGCTGCAGCCCGCAGCGGGCGCCCAGGGCGAGTACGTGGGCATGAAGATGATCCATGCCTACCACCGCCACCGCGGAGACGAGCGGCGCACCCGCGTGCTGATCCCCGACACCGCCCACGGCACGAACCCGGCGACCGCGGCCCTCAACGCGATGGAGGTCGTCCAGGTGAAGAGCGGCGAGGACGGCGTGCTGCACCCCGAGCAGCTCGATCCGTACCTCGACGATCGGACCGCGGCGCTCATGCTCACGAATCCGAACACGCTCGGCCTCTTCGAGTCCCACGTCGAGGCGCTCGCCGAGCGCATCCATCGCGCGGGCGGGCTCGTCTATCTGGACGGAGCGAACACGAATGCGCTGCTCGGCGCCGCCAAGCCGGGTCACATGGGCGTCGACGTCATGCACTTCAACCTGCACAAGACGTTCTCGACGCCCCACGGGGGCGGCGGACCGGGTTCGGGCCCCGTCGCCGTGCGGAACCTCCTCGCCCCCTTCCTCCCGGTTCCCGTGATCCGCCGGGAAGGCGACCGCTATCGGCTCGACGACGAGTTCCCGCACTCGATCGGCCGCGTGCACGCCTTCCTCGGGAATGCCGGCATCTGGGTGCGCGCGCTCGCCTACATCCGCACGAACGGCGCGCGCGGTCTTGCCCAGGTGACGGAGCGCGCCGTGCTCAATGCGAACTACATCCTGGCGGCGCTGCGCGATCGCTACGACGTCCCGCACGATCGCCGCGTGATGCACGAATGCGTGCTCACCGATCGACGTCAACATGTGCATGGCGTCACCACGGCCGATATCGCCAAGCGTCTCATGGACCACGGCTTCCACCCGCCGACGATCTACTTCCCGCTCGTGGTCTCGGGGGCGCTCATGATCGAGCCCACCGAGTGCGAGTCGAAGGAGACGATCGACGCCTTCATCGAGGCCATGCGGCGCATCGCGGACGAGGCCGAGACCAGCCCGGAGCTCGTGACCGGCGCGCCTTCGCGTCCGATCGTCGGCCGTCTCGACGAAGTCCGGGCCGCCCGCAAGCCGCGGCTTCGCTGGCGACCGGAGTAGTTTCGTTGCGCGCCGCTCTTGCCAGCCTGCTCGCCCTCCTGCTCGCGAGCAGCGCCTGCCTCTCGAGCGCACAGTCCGGATCGCCCGCGGGAGAGCCCCGCACCGGACCGCCCTCGCGCGAGGACATCTCGATCGAGCGCGAGAAGGCCATGGCGGCGGACATCCACCGCCAGATCCGCGCCAGCGCCCCCCTCCTCGCCGATCCGGAGCTGCTCGACTTCCTGTACGAGATCGGACAGGACATCGTGGCGCACATCGAGCCGCAGCCGTTCCTCTACCGCTTCTTCATCATCGACGACGACACCCTGAACGCCTTCACGATCGGCGGCGGCTACATCTACGTGAACAGCGGCACGATCGCACAGGCCGGCGACGTCGAGGAGCTCGCCGGCCTTCTCGCGCACGAGATCGCGCACGTGACACAGCGCCATGTCGTCCGGCGCTCCGAGGGACAGGGGCTGGCGACCCTCGCGACCCTCGCGGGGCTCGCGGCGGTCGCGCTCGGCGGCGGAGATCCCGCGCTGCTCGCGATCGCGCAGAGCGTGAACGTCGCCCTCCAGCTCAAGAACAGCCGCGCGCACGAGGCCGAGGCCGATCGCGAGGGTCTGCGCCTGCTGGTCGACGCCGGTTACGACCCTCGCGGCATGTGGCGGTTCTTCCAGCGGATCCTCACCGAACGTCCGGCTTCGAGCGAGGAGATCCCCGCCTACCTGTACACGCATCCCGCGCTCGAGGAGCGGATCGCCGGATCCCGCGTGCAGATCGAACGCCTGCAAGCCGCACCGGTCTCGAAACGCGACGACACGCAGCTGCGCGAGATGCAGGCGCACCTGGCGACGCTCAAGGCGAGACGTCTCCCTCCGCGCGCCGAGTTCGACCGCACCCTCACCGACGATCTTCTCGCACGTGCGCAGAGCGCCACGATGGCACAGGAGGCCGACGCGCTGCTCGCCGATGCCGAGAGGCGCGAGCCCAACGATCCTCGCGTCGCGCTCGCGCGCGCGGACTGGGCGGAGAAGCGCGGCGATCTCGACGCTGCCATCGCGCATACGGCGCGCGCCCGCAGGCTCGACCCCGCGGTGCCGCTGGTGCAATACAGGCTCGGGCTGCTGCACAAGAAGCACGGAGACCGCTCGCGCGCCGTCTTCTGGCTGGAGCAGGCAGCCGCGGGCTTCCGTCCGGGCAGCGCGGGACGCACCCGTGCCGAGATGGAGATCGAGCGCATCGAGTTTCCGCTCCTCGAGCGAAGCGGGCTGGCGCGAATCGCCGCCGGAGCCCGCGCAGAGCCCTTACAGGCGGACGCGCGGCGCTTCTTCCGGATCGGGGATGGCATCGCGTGGTGGGCGCTGCCGAGCGCACGCTACCTCGATCGCGTCCCGCGGCTCGACATCCGCTGGCGAGACCCGGAGGGGATCGTCGTGCACCGGGAGTCCATCGAGATCGGACGCAATGGACGCTTCGCCTCGCGCTTCGAGACGAAGGGCCGGGCGCCGGGCCGATGGAGCGTCGAGGTGAGGAGCGGCGACAGCGAGGTGGAGACGCGCGTGTTCGAGCTGCTCGCAGCCGAGGGGCCCAAGCCCTGACGCAAGCCGGGTCCAGCGCCACCGTCGACGGCCTCGCTATATTCGATTCGGAACCACAGAGGAAGAGCACGGATGACCTTTCGGATCCAGTTCCACGATGCACCCGCACCCGAGTCGATCCGCTCGGAGTGCGAGCAGACGGCGGAGGGCCTGCGCAGCGAGTTCCCCGAGATCTCGAAGGTCGAGATCCACCTCTCGCAGCACAACGTCGACCACGAAGCGCACGTGCACGTGACCGGGAAGAACGTCGATCTGGCCGCTTCCGCCACGCATCGCGAGATGCGCGAAGCGGTCGTCGAAGCGCTCGACCGCGCGCGGGTCCAGCTTCGAAAGCATCACGACAAGCTGATCTTCCAGAAGCGGCGCGAGGTACAGAAGGGCGACTAGCTCCGCGCCGGGCCTTCGGCGCGTCGAGCGCTAGCTGCGCGGGGTCGGCCGGGGGGTATCTCCGCGGCGCGGAGCCGGGCGGCCGCGCCCGAGAAGGAAGCCCTGCCCGCACGCGACACCCAGCTCGCGAATCGTCTCGAGCTCGTTCTCCGTCTCGATTCCCTCGGCGATCACCGTTGCCGTCATCTTCTTCGCCAATCGAACGAGACCCTGCATCAGCTCCTGCTTGTACGGGTTCTCCTCGATGCTGCGCACGAGCGACATGTCGATCTTCAGGTAATCGGGGCTGAGCTCGAGCGCAGCCTCCAGACTCGAGAATCCGGAGCCCACATCGTCGAGCGCGATTCCGAAGCCGAGCGACTTCAGGTGATCGACGGCCTCGCGGAAGATCGGGAAGTTCGCGATCGCCATGCGCTCGGAGATCTCGAACACGAGGCTCGACGGCGCCAGATCGAGCGTCCGCAGGACTTCGCGTACCTGCGCGCCGGTGAAGTCCGGGTCGTAGATGCTCGTCGGGAGCAGGTTGAGGAAGAGCTTCTGCCCGCTACCGAGCCCCACCGCCCCCGCCAGCGCCCGCCGCCGGCACAGGTTGTCGAGCTCGTACTCGAGGCCGCAGTCCTCCGCCACGTCGAACAGGTGGCCCGGACTCTCGAGGCCCGAGCCCACGGGCCCGCGGGTGAGCGCCTCGTAGCCCTCCACCGTACCGTCCGCGAGCCGGACGATCGGCTCGTAGACGATCCGCAGATCGCCGCGCGCGACGATGCGAACCAGGGCCGCACCGCGATCGCGTCGCAGACGCTCGACCTCGAAGGCCGCCGTTGCGCGGGTCGACTCGATCAGCGCCCGGATCTGGCTCTCCGGCCGCTGGAAGGGGCGATGGAAGGCGATCCCGTGCCCGAGCGGAAGCTCGGGCGAACGAACGAGATAGGGGTACGCGATCTTCTTCAGCGACTGCGTGAGCTGCGCACGCAGCTCCTGGAATCGCAGGGGGAGCTCGTCGGAGTAGAACGCGGCCTCCTCGCGCGCGCGCGACACGAAGACCAGGATCTGCTCCTCTTCGATCGCACCCGAGGTGAGCACGTACTCCTCCTCGATCTCCCGCTCGACGTATCTGCGAATCCGCTCACAGAGCGCGTGGATCGTCGCGCGGAAGGGCCGGGCACCGAAGAGGCGCTCGATCTGTGCGAGCGGAGTGGCGTCGACGAGGATCAGCCCCAACGCACCCCGCTTCGCGAGCCAACTGGAGACCTGCGCGAGATGCTCCCCCAGCAGGGGAAGGTGGCGCTCCCCGAGCTGGGAGATCACGCGATCCACCGTGGGGCAGCGATCCTCTTCCGAATCGACGGACATGTGCGACGCTCCGCTCGACGGGCCGCGGCAGGCGGCGTCGCCCCGAGGATCGGAGAGGCCCTTCGCGCACTTGACCGGCGGACTCGAGCGTCGTCCGCATCGCTTCGCCGGGGAACGACATCCCGTCACGATCGCAGACGGTCGCGCCAGGGCGCGACGAGGAGGAGGTCAGACCTCCTCTTCGGAGAGGTCGATCACATAGAAGACCGTCACCGTCACGTGATTGCCCGATTCGCTCTGCAGCACGAACTGGATCTCGCAGGGCGTCGTCTCGAGGAACTTGTTGAGATCCTCCTCGAGCTCCTTGGGGAGCCCCCGAAAGACTCGACATTGAACGTGGCTCATTCGTCTTCCCCCTCAGTACCTGGCCAGCGACGGATCGACGTTCTCGGCCCAGGAATCGATCCCACCGGACAGGTTCTCGACGCGATCGAACCCGCGCGAGAGCAGGATCTCGCACGCCTTGCGGCTGCGGCCGCCGCGGTGGCAGTACACGACGATCGTGCGATCCCGGTACGGTTCGAGCTCGGCGAGGGCGCGTTCGAGCGTGCCGAGCGGTACGAGCCGGCTGCCCTCGATGCGCGCGATGTCGGCTTCGAACGGCTCGCGCACGTCGAGAAGGAGCAGCGACTCCCCCGCCGTCATCCGCGCGCGCAGCACTCCGGGCAACATCTCCGGAATCTGCCGTCCCCCGGGCGGTGCGGCGCTCGTCGCGCAGAACGCCTCGTAGTCCACCGGCGCATGGATCGTCGGTCTCTCTCCACACACCGCGCAGGCCGGATCGCGTTCGATGCGGAATCGCCGGAACTCCATCGCGAGGGCGTCGTAGGTGAGCAGAACACCAACGAGGGGCTCTCCGACGCCGAGGAGGAGCTTCAGCACCTCGGTGGCCTGCAGCAGGCCGATCACTCCGGGCAGCACCCCGAGCACGCCCGCCTCGGCGCAGTTCGGCGCGAGCTCCGGCGGAGGGGGCTCCGGGAACAGGCAGCGATAGCAAGGGCCGCGACGCGCATCGAACACGCTCACCTGCCCCTCGAAACGCATGACGCTTCCGTACACGAGCGGTGTCCCGAGCCAGGTGCAGACATCGCTCGTGAGGTACCGGCTCGCGAACGTATCCGTGCCGTCTAGCACGACGTCGTATCCGCCGAGGATCCGCTGCGCGTTCGCCGAGGAGAGCTTCTCCCCATGCGGCTCGACCTTCACGTCCGGATTGAGCGCGGCGATCTGCTCCGCCGCCGCCGCGAGCTTCGGACGCCCCACATCCGAGGTCCGGTAGAGCACCTGGCGCTGCAGGTTCGACAGGTCGACCGCATCGAAGTCGACGAGCCCGATCGCGCCCACACCGGCGGCAGCCAGATAGAGCGCAGCCGGCGATCCCAGTCCTCCCGCTCCCACCAGCAGCACGCGAGAAGCGAGCAGACGTCCCTGCCCTTGCGGCCCGACGTCGGGCAGCAGGAGATGCCTCTTGTACCGGGCGAGCTGCTCCGCGGTGAGCTCCGACATCGCGCGGGAAGGTAGCTCTCGAGCGCCGATCCGATCAAACCGGCGGGCGCGAATGCGCGTCGCGATCGTGGTACCGGAGGAGGGACTCGAACCCTCAAGCCCGAAGGCGCGCGATTTTGAGCCGCGTGCGTCTGCCAGTTCCGCCACTCCGGCGCGCTCGCGCGGCCGACGGGCACGATGGCCCGCCTTCCGCGCCGCCCAAGGATGCCCTACGCCCCCCGGGGTGCAACCGTCCCACCCGGAGGGCGCGAGGCCGTCCTACTTCTTCTCCGGCGCCCCATCGAGGATGCTCTTGAATCCCGACGGATCGTGCCGCCCGAAGACGACCGTCTCGAGCGTACCGATTCCGGTGCGCTCGCCCATGCGCGCGCGAACGGCCTGATGGACGTGGATGAACGGGTATCCGAGCGGATCGATCTCATCGAGCTTCCACGACTCCGCCGAGAACACGTCCTCTCCCTTCCAGAAGGCGTGCCCCCACTCCGGGTGCTGGTAGCCGAGCCCGAGCATGTGGAAGCGCACGTTCGGATTGAGCAGCTCGACCTCGATGCGATGCTTCTCCCCTTCGCGGGTGAGGAACTCGATCTCGGCGGCGCGCGCGCGGCGCGTTCCCGGAATCCACTCGAGCCGATGCTTCGCCGAGGCCATCACGCGATGCCCCGGGTCGGCGCCGCGGGGGATGTCCTCGAGCGAGGCGTAGCACGGCACCATCACCGCGCCGACCTGGGTCGGCGTTCCGTCGCGATCCTCGAAGGTGTTGAACTGCGTGCAGACATCTCCGAAGTCGATCGGGCACCACATCCAGTAGACGCCGGGCTCCTTGTTCAACAGACCCGGCGCACCGGCCTCGGGCTCGCCCACGGGCCGCACCCCCCAGGACTTGTCGCGCGCGCCGAGGGCCCGCTCGCGGATCACCTCGGTCCGCTTGCCATCGACGGTGAAGTGCCCCGCCCACGAGCCGAGCTGCGTGAAGCGCGAGTTGTGCATGATCACGCGCGTTCCCTCGCGCATGAAGTTCTTCGGCTCCTCTTCGGGTGTGGTGCGGGCGTGGAAGACGAGATCGCACTCGATACCGGTGGGATTCGGCTCCACGACCACGCGCACGCTGCGCATCGGCTTCACGATCTCGATGCGCAGCGCATTCACCCGCAGGTCCGAGCGCTCCCACGGCGCCCGCCGCGAGGCGTGGAAGGCATGCTGTCGCCCGTCGATCGACACGCTGAAGTGGGCGTCCATCACGTGCCGGTTCGGGTAGAGGCCCATGCCGACCTCGAACAGGAACTCCCCATCCCGGTCGAAGCCGTCGAACCAGTAGCGATCGTAGAAATTGCGGTCGCTCGGCTCGGGCTGCGCCACCGGATCCGTGGTCTGGTGGATCATGAAGTCGTCGAAGTCGGTGATCATGGCTCTCCCTCTCGTGTCATCGCGCTCCGTCGTCGTTCCGACGGGCGGCGCCATGGTACCCGATCGGTTAGGCGAACGTGGCTCGGCTTGATTCCCCAAGGGGCGGGGGCTAGCCTCCGCCGCCGGCAGCTCGACGAGTCGATCCTGCCACCCTGGGGGCCGTAGCTCAGCTGGGAGAGCGCCTGAATGGCATTCAGGAGGTCGGCGGTTCGATCCCGCTCGGCTCCACCAGACCACAGCGTGTGCCGCCCTGTCCCACCCCCCGGATGCGACCGGCCCGGTCCGCAATGGGACCGGATTTTTCTGGGGCTGTATGACGCAGATCATGGGCCGGACCGCCTCGCTCCCACTACGATGCGACGCCAAAGTCGTAGGCCGCGCGGAGTGCCCGAGCCGCGACACCGGATGCGGAGCCGGTGGAGCGTGCACCGGGTGGACGAGCCGGAGGCACCGAGCCGTTCGCCCATCGGGCCGGAATGTGCGGCGCCTTGCACCTCGGGAGGGGCATACGTGGGACACGTGTACCGGAAGCAGAGATCGACCCTGGGAGGATTCCGAGCGCTGGTTGGGATCGGATGCGGACTGGTCGTTGCGAGCTCGATCGGATGCGGGTTCGCGGAGACGAAGACATCGAATGCGGCGGCGCCCGGGGAGCAGGCGGCCGCAGCGGTCCCCACGGCCTCGCGCCTTCCCGTCGCTCCCGTCGACGAGGCGAGCCTGCCGGTGATCGAGGCGCAGCTCGGCGTCGCCCCTGCGGCGGCTCCGCCCGTGAACCGCGACTACCCCGCCAAGGTGATCGTGAAGATCGAGGTGCGCGAGGTCGTGAAGGAGATCTCCGACGGCGTGCAGTACACGTTCTGGACCTTCGGCGGCAATGTCCCCGGTCCCATGATTCGCGTGCGTCGCGGCGATCTCGTCGAGCTGCACCTGATGAATCATCCGGACAACTCGATGCCGCACAACATCGACCTGCATGCGGTGACCGGTCCCGGCGGCGGCGCCACGAGCACGTTCACCGCCCCGGGACATCGCACGCAGTTCACGTTCCAGGCGCTCAACACGGGCATCTTCGTGTACCACTGCGCGACCGCACCCGTCGGCATGCACATCGCGAACGGCATGTACGGTCTCATCGTCGTGGAGCCCGAAGAAGGCTTCCCGGCGGTCGATCGCGAGTTCTACGTGATGCAGGGTGACTTCTACACGAAGGGTGACTTCCGGGAGCCCGGTCACCAGCCGTTCGACATGAAGCGGGCCATCGACGAGAACCCGTCCTACGTGCTGTTCAACGGGCGCGACGGCGCGCTCGTGGGCGACAAGGCACTCAAGGCGAACGTGGGAGAGACGGTGCGCATGTTCGTCGGCAACGGCGGGCCCAATCTGGTGAGCTCGTTCCACGTGATCGGGGAGATCTTCGACACGCTCTATCCCGAGGGCAGCCCCGACGTGCGCCACGACGTGCAGACCACGCTGGTCCCGGCGGGCGGTGCCATGGCGGTCGAGATGGGCCTCGAGGCGCCGGGCACGTACATCCTCGTGGACCATTCCATCTTCCGGACGTTCAACAAGGGAAGCCTCGGCATGCTGAGCGTCGACGGGCCCGAGAACAAGCTCGTCTATTCGGGCCAGGAGGTCGACGAGTCGTACCTGGCGGAGCGCTCGCCGAAGTCGTCCCAGATCATGGCGGGGATCGATCCGAAGTCGACGAAGCTCGAGGATCGCATCGCGCGCGGCCAGGCCCAGTTCCTGGGGACCTGCTCGACCTGCCATCAGGCGGACGGCAAGGGCATCGAGCGCGTGTTCCCCCCGCTCGCCAAGTCGGACTACCTGATGGAGGACAAGGAGCGCTCGATCCGCATCGTGCTCGAAGGTCTGAGCGGCCCGATCGTCGTAAACGGCGTGCCGTACAACAGCGTGATGCCGCCCATGGGCCAGAGCCTGACCGACCGCGAGATCGCCGACGTGCTCACGTACGTCCGCAACGCCTTCGGCAACCAGGGTGAGCCCGTGAGCGACCTCGAGGTGAGCGGCGTGCGTGCGAAGCTGGGCCCCTCGGCCGCTGGCGGAGGACATCCCTGATTCGAGCGATCGCCACCCTCTCCATGGTGGGAATCCTGGGTATCGGGCCCGGCTTCGTTCTCGCGGCGGAGCCGGGCTCCGTGCCCGTCCCCATGCACCGCGTTCCGGAGGGCACCTACGAGCCCTTCCAACCCGTCGAGGGAGAGCCCCCCGTCGCCGTGGCCGCCTTCGAGCTCGACGAGCGGCCGGTGACGAATGCGGAGTTCCTCTCGTTCGTCACCGCGCAGCCGACGTGGCGACGCTCGCGCGCCCCTCGCCTCTTCGTCGACGACGCCTATCTCGTGCACTGGAAGGGAGACCTCGAGCTCGGCGAGAGCGTCGATCCCTCGCAGCCCGTCACCTTCGTCTCCTGGTTCGCCGCCTCCGCCTACTGCCGCTCCCACGGCAAGCGGCTGCCCACCGAGGCGGAGTGGGAATGGGCTGCGGATGCATCCCGGATCGGCGAGGCCGCAGAGGCCGAGGCCAACGAGCGCGTCCTCGCCTTCTACTCCCGCCCGCGAGGGCGCCTGCCGCGAGCTGGCCAGTCGGCACCCAACGACCTGGGGCTTCGCGATCTGCACGGCGTGATCTGGGAGTGGGTCGACGACTTCCACGCGAGCTTCGCCAGCACGGACAGCCGCAAGGGAGGCGAGCGCGAGCTCGACCTCGTATGCGGAGGAGGCGCGATCGCCAGCGCAGATCCGAAGGATTACGCCGCGTTCATGCGCTACGCCTTCCGCTCGAGCCTCGAGGCCACGTTCTCGATCCATCATCTCGGATTCCGCTGCGCGAGGAGCACTCCATGACGCATCCCTCCTGCCACCGATCGGTGTGGGCCATGGCACTGGCGTGCGCGCTGCTCGCCTGCGGCGAGCGCGAAGGGTCCGCTCCTCGGCCGCCATCGGCCGACCCGCGACCCGCCGCCGAGCACGCGCACGGCCACGAGCCCCACGCCGCGCACCACGAAGCGAGCGCGCTCGAAGGCGAGGCGGCGCGGTCCGACCGCTCCCTCTACCAGCTCGAGGGTGAGTGGACGGATGCCTCGGGCCGCAGCGTCCCCCTGTCCCTGCACCGCGGCCAGCCGGTGCTGGCGCTGCTGTTCTACGGGACGTGCGAGCACGCGTGCCCCGTTCTCGTCCGACGCCTGCACGAGATCGAGGCCGCGCTCGATCCCGCGCTGCGGTCGAACGTGCGATTCCTGCTCGTCACCTTCGATCCGGAGCGCGACACGCCGGAGCGCCTGGCCGAGTACGCACAGGAGGAGGGGCTCGATGCCGAGCGCTGGACCCTGCTCCAGGGGACGAGCGATCGGATCCGTGAGCTCGCGCTCGTGCTCGGCGTCCGCTACCGCCAGACGAAGGACGGCGAGTTCAGCCACACCCAACGCATCTCGCTGCTCGACGCGGAGGGCGTCGTGGTCGAGCATCTCGACGGTCTCGCCTCCCCGGTCGAACCGCTCGCCGCTCGCCTCGCGGCGCTGCTCGAGGCGCCACCCGCCTCGTAGCTGGCTAGCACACGCGCAGGACGACCTTGCCGAAGTGCGCGCTCGCTTCCACGAGCTCGTGCGCGGCCTGCGCCTCTTCGAGCGGCAGCACGCGATCGACGATGGGGCGGATCGCGCCACTCGCGAGCGCCGGGCCGAAGCGCTCGAGGAAGCTCTCGACGATCCGGGCCTTCTCCTCGACCGGACGCGCCCGAAGCGTGGAGCCGATCAGCTGGATCCGCTTCGCGAGCAACGTTCCGAGGGCGATCTCGGCGCGCGCCCCGCCCATCACCCCGATCAGCACCAGCCGGCCGCCGACGGCGAGGCACTCGAGATGCTGCGCGAGATACGGCGCGCCGATCGAATCGAGCACGACGCCGACGCCGCGGCCGCCCGTCGCCTCGAGCACGCGCGGCGCGAACGGGCCCTCGTGATAGTCGATGGCCACGTCGGCGCCGAGCTCGACACAGCGCCTGCACTTCCCCTCGCTTCCCGCCGTGACGATCGAACGCACGCCCACATGCCGCAGCATCTGGATGGCTGCGGTACCGATCCCGCTCCCCCCGCCGTGCACGAGCGCCCAGTCGCCCTCGCGCACGCCTCCGAGCAGGAACAGATTCGAGTGACAGGTGAGGAACACCTCGCACACCGCGGCACCGTCGAGCAGCGACATCCCATCGGGGAGCCGCAACACCGAACCGTGGTGGACGACGGCGCGTTGCGCGTAACCACCGCCCGCAAGCAGTGCCGCCACGCGATCCCCCGGCCGGAACCCGGCAACGCCCTCGCCCACGCGGTCGATCACGCCCGCGCACTCGAGCCCCAGGATTTCCGACGCGCCGCGCGGCGGCGGATACAGCCCTCGCCGCTGCAGCAGGTCGGCGCGATTCACGGCCGTCGCTGCGACCTCGATGCGGACCTCACCTGCGCCCGGCTCGGGGTCGGGCGCTTCACCGAGCACGAGCCTCGCCTCCTTGCCCTGTCCTTCGATCCGGATCGCGCGCATTCGTCCCTCCTCGACCGCGCAGGGTACGAGTGAGGCCGCACCGCCGCCAGCACGCGCGGCCTCGGCTATCCTGCGCAGGAGATGGTGCGCGCGGACGACATCGAGCCTCACACCGGCGAGCGCCGGAGCCTGCGCATCCACTTCACCCGCGGCGAGCGACCGTACGTGTTCTGGGTATCGGAGTGGTCTAGGCAGGCGTCTCCGCACTGCCGCTACAAGATCCTCTCGAAACGGCGCGCCGACGCGGCCCTCGAGGTGCTCGTCGTCGAGGAGCGCGAGGACGGAGGCCGTCGCGCCCTGGCCGAGGAGATCGTGCCGGCGGACCACCCCTCGGGATGGCTCGAGCGCTGGGCCGAGGACTTCGGCGCGAGCGTCGGCGTCCGCCTGCAATCCTTCGATCTGCGCCATGTGGAGACGCGGGACGAATGGAGCGCGCTCGCCGAGACACTCGGCTGGTCGCACGCGCGATCCGCCGCGCAGAGAGATGGCTCGTGAAGTCGATCGCGTTGCTGGGGCGGCAGTACACCGAGCTCGGGATGCTCGGCCTCGAGGATCTGCCCGAGGGCGGTGCGGTCTCGCTGTGCCGCGGCGCCCTCGACAAGTCCTACGGCTACGTCGAGCCGAACGAGGACGCGGCACTCGTCGTGCGCTGCGATCACGGGGTGCTGGTCGCCGTCACCGACGGTCACAACGGCGCGGATGCCTCCCATCTCACCATCGAGCGCGTGCGCGAGATGGCGCCGCTGCTCATCGGCGTCTCCGCGCACGAGTTCCGCACGCTCGTCGGAGAGCTGCATGGCGAAGTAGGGGCACGTCTGCCGCGTCGCTCCCCCTCCCGCACCTGCCTGGTGATCGCGGCCATCCACGGAACGCACTGCGAGTTCGCCTCGTTCGGCGACGCCTCGCTGTTTCGCGCGGGATCGAAGTGGCCACTGCCTCGACCCAACGAGTTCATCCTCGGCTGGGGGCGACGGATCGACGCGCCGGAATCCCTGTGGTCCGGGAGCGTGGATCTGCTTGCCGGGGAGCGCATCGCGGCGGTGACCGACGGCATCACCGACTTCGCGCCCCATCCCCTCGACCTGCACCGCTTGCTCCTCGACGCCCCCGACGACCGCAGCGCGGCCTGTGCGCTCGCCCTCGTCGCGATGAACGGAGGAGCCGGCGACAACGTGGCGGCGGCCGTGGCGTGTGCCGACGACTCCGAGGCGGACCGGGGCGACGACACGCGCTGAGCGCCACGCCGTGCGCGATGGACCGACCTCATCCCGCAACCGGGATGTCCCGATCCCGGGACTCTCCGAGGCTGCGCGCCCATCGCGAGGTCCCGCGCACGATCGCACGCTCGCGCACATGGGCGTGGAGCTGCCGCTGCTCGCGTAGGCAGACTCCCCACAGACACCGGCAGCGTCGCATCGGCTCCATGCAAATCGGTCCCCGATCGGGGACGCGCGCCGCCTCGCGCGATGACGTGCAGCCGATCGGCAGCTTCGCGCGAACGCACGCCCGCGCACGAAGCATGACGCCGTGGCTTCGCATGCGGATGACGAGGCGCCTTCACCAGGCACGCATCTTGTAGAGACGACCCCTCGTGGCCATCCCCCCGAACGGCACGACCCAGCCCACGATCCTGTTCGTCGACGACGATCCGGGCATCCGCCGATCGCTCACGCGGCTGTTCCGCTCCGAAGACGTGCGCGTGCTCACGGCCGGCTCGACGAGCGAGGCGATCGCAACGATCGAGCGTGAGCCCGTCCATGTCGTCGTGACGGACCACCACATGCCGGGTGAGAGCGGCGTGAGCTTGCTCTCGCAGATCCGCGTCCGTCGGCCGGAGATCATCCGCATGATGCTCACGTCCACCACGCAGATCGCCGTCGCCATCGATGCCATCCATCGCGGGGGGATCTTTCGCTGGCTCACGAAGCCGTGGGACGAATCCGATCTGCGCACGGCCGTGCGCGAGGCGCTCGACGCGTATGTACAGCGCCGGGAGGATGCGCGGCGCAGCTCGCTCGAGCACGAGCGATCGGAATCGCTGCATCGGGAGAACCGCAGCCTCTTGCTCCAAGTGTACGAACGCACCAAGGAGCTCGAGAACAAGAACGCGGAGCTGTGCCAGGCGTACGTGAACACCGTGCGTGCGCTCGCCCGGGCGGTCGATGCGAAGGACTCCTACACGCGAAACCACTCCGAGCGCGTCGGCCTGTATGCGTTGCGCATCGCGAGCGAGCTCGGCTTCCCGGAGCGGGAGGCGGCACGCATCTACCTCGCTGGCCTGCTGCACGACATCGGGAAGATCGGCATCCCCGATGAGATCATCTCGAAACCCGCGGCGCTCACCGCGCAGGAGTTCGCGATCATGCGGCGCCATCCACAGATCGGTGCGGACATCCTCCGCCCCGTCTCCTTCCTCTCCGACATCGGACCCCTCGTCCGCCATCACCACGAGTGGTACGACGGCTCGGAGCTCGGCTACCCGGACCGGCTCGCCGGCGAGCGGATTCCCCTGGGCAGCCGCGTCCTGCTCGTGGCAGACACGATCGAGGCGATGAGCTCGGATCGGCCGTACCGCGCTGCGCAGCCGCTCGAGCGCATCGTCGACGAGATCGTCCGCTTCCGCGCCACGCAGTTCGATCCCGATGTCGTGGATGCGGCCATCGACCTGCTCGATCGCGAGGGCAAGCGCTTCTTCCACACCCCTCCCGATCTCGATCCCGAGCAGCTCCTGGCGGAGGCGTCGTAGGCTCGTGTCCACTCCACGCAAGCGCAGCGGATCCCGCGTTGCCGCCGCGACCCAGGCCGCTTTCGAGAGTCCCACGGCCCTCGCGGAGCTTCGCAGCGGCATCCTCGACCACATCGGCATGCCGCACGGAATCGGCATCCTCTACGGCATCGGCTTCCTGCAGGGGATCATCGACGGGATGCGCGTCGCGCAGGGCTTCCAGGGCTTCCTCCGCCCCGAGCCGCGCATCGCCGGCTGCGCGATCCCCCTGCTGTTCACGCCCGCGAGCGGTGCGATCGCGCAGCGGTTCGACGGAACGCTCGACGACTCCATCGAGGCTTCCCTACACCTTCGCGTGTCCCCCTCCACCGGGAATCCGGTCTGCCACGTGGGCGCGGGCTACGCCGCGGGCTGGTACTCGGCGATCCGCGGCGAATTCCTGCTCGTTCGCGAGACGCAGTGCCGCGCCGCCGGGGCCGAGACCTGCCGCTTCGAGGCCGACACCGCCGCGCAGTGGGAGACGCGCGGCGACACGTGGGCACGAGAGATGCTCGCCTTCGTCGACTACGAACGCCTTCACAAGCGCGCGCTCGATCGCGTGGGCGAGCTCGAGAAGCAGGCGAAGCCCTCGGGAATGCTCGGCGGGTTCGATCCGATGTCTCCCGCCGTGCACATCTGGGGACCCGTCATGGTCCTTCCGTACGGTGGATTCGTCGACTGCATCGACGCGCTCGACACGATCCGCGAGGATCTCGGACCGGGTCACGTCCAGGTGGTGGTGGTGGACGCCACGGGTGCGAAGATCGACGGCCCCGAAGAGGTCGGCCTGCTGCGGTTGATCGACCGCCTGGAGGAGGATCGGGTGGAGCCGATCGTCGCGGGGCTCCCGAACGCGATCCGCCGGCGCCTCCTTCCCGACGGGCTCCCCGGCCTGCCGCTCTGGGCTCCCGACATCGAGACCGGCATCACGCTCGCCTTCCAGCTCTGCCACACCCCGCGGTGACGCAGACGACCTTGGGCGGATGTCGCCCGACGCGTGCCCGTCCGGCGCGCCGCGCCGTCCCGGCCCTGCGCTCGAGCCTCGCTACGCGCCCATCCGCCGCACGCGCACGCCCGCCTCGCGGAAGAGCTCGATCGACACGTCCCCCAGGGGGAACGCGGAGTCGTAGATCACCTCGGCAATGCCCGCGTTGATGATCATCTTCGTGCACATGAGACACGGACAGAACGTCGAGTAGATCGACGCCCCGCGCACGGCCACACCGTGGTACGCGGACTGCGTGATCGCGTTCTCCTCGGCGTGGCTGCACAGGCACTCGTCGAGCCGTCGGCCCGACTCCGCCGCACCGGCGCAGCGCGGGCAACCGCCCTCGTTGCAGTTGCGGGTGCCGCGCGGCGTGCCGTTGTAGCCGGTCGAGATGATGCGCTTGTCGATCACGAGGATCGCCCCGACCTTGCGCTTCACACAGTTCGACCGCGACGCGACCACCCGCGCGATGCTCATGAAGTACTCGTCCCACGAGGGGCGGTCGCGAAAGAGCAGCCGTCCCTCGAGCGCGCGCATCACCTGTGCCTCGAGCGCCGCCAGATCGGATTCGTTGGCGACGATCTCGTCCGCGCGCTCGCGCACCGCGAGCAGCTTCTGCCCCGAATCGGTGTCACTGCGCAGCTCGCGCGCCTCGAGCTCCTCGAACTCCGCGAGCGTGCGCGCATCGCCCGGGCGGGCTCGCGCGACCGAGCGCTGGAAACGCCGCTCCGTGCTCGCCTCGATCCACAGCAGGCAGAAGTCGCCGCCCGCGCGCAGGGCGTCGACCTCGGCGGGGTGCCGGATCGAGTCGATCACGTGGTTGCGATCGTTCGGCAGCTTCTGGAGCACCCGCTCGGCGAGCGCCGCCGGTCCGTGCCGTTCGCGCAGCGCGCGGCCGCGCTCGATCATGCGCTCCCGCGTGGGCTCGAGACCCTCGGCGCCGAGCTCCTCGCGGATCACGTCGGAGAGCGACACCGCGTAGAAGCCGCGCCGCTCGAGCATCGACACCACGGCCGTCTTCCCTGCCCCGTTCAGGCCCGCGACCCCTACCCGCACGTGCGCACCCTCCGCTGCCTGGATCGGCGTTTCTCCCGGAGCCCGGCCGCGGACGCTTCCACCGACACCGGGCGGCGGTGGAGCGTAGCACGTGCCGTGCTACGGTCCCGCCATGACGAGACGCGTGGACAAGCCCTGGGGGCACGAGGACATCTGGGCCGAGACCGACCGCTACCTCGGAAAGATCCTGCACATCCGCAAGGGGCATCGACTCTCGCTCCAATTCCATCGCCAGAAGGACGAGACGATCCTCGTGCTCGGCGGCGTCCTGCGCCTCACCCTCGAGAACGGAAGCGGCGAGATCGAGGTTCGCGACATGCGAAGGGGCGAGGCCGCGCACATCCCCCCCGGGCGCCGGCATCGCTTCGAAGCCGTCGAGGACTGCGAGCTCGCCGAGGTCTCCTCACCCGAGATCCACGACGTCGTGCGACTCGAGGACGACTACGACCGCGTGAAGAAGTGAGCGTGGCGCCGACCCTCGTCACCGGTGCGGGTGGCTTCGTCGGCTCCTGGCTCGTCCCCGAGCTCGAGGCCGCGGGCCATCGCGTGATCGCCGCAACCCGCGCTCATGCGGATCTTCGCGACCGCGACGCGGTGCAGCTTCTCATCCGAGATGCAAAGCCGCGCTTCCTCGTGCACCTGGCGGGCATCGCGCAGCCCGCCCGCGCCGCCCGCGATCCGCTCGAGGCCCTGCGCGCGAACACCCTCGCGGTGGCGCACCTGCTCGACGCGCTCGTCGCGCACGCACCGCACTGCCGCCTGCTCTTCGTGAGCAGCGGCGAGGTCTACGGATTGCGCGCAGCGGATGCGCCCGCCCCCGACGAGTCCGCGCCGCTGGCGCCCCCCACCGTCTACTCCGCCACGAAGGTCGCCGCGGAGCGAATGTGCGAGCTCGCCCAGGAGCAGCACGGCCTCGACGTCGTGCGCGTGCGCCCCTTCAACCACAGCGGCCCCGGCCGGCCCGACACCTACGTCGAGAGCTCCTTCGCGAAGCAGCTCGTGGCGATCGAACGGGGCGAGCAGGAGCCCGTCGTGCGCGTCGGAAACCTCGGGAGCATCCGCGACTTCAGCGACGTGCGCGACGTGGTGCGCGCGTACGTTCGGCTGCTCGAGCGCGGGGAGTCCGGCCAGGCGTACAACGTGTGCAGCGGGGTGCCGCGCTCGATCCGCTCGCTGCTCGATGCGCTCGTCGCGCGCGCGCGGATCCAGCCCCGCATCGAGGTCGATCCCGAGCGCTACCGGCCCGAC
>CAZOTO010000016.1:0-36183 GCA_964582775.1 uncultured Myxococcales bacterium | reverse complement strand
GCCCTCCTGGCCCTGCCCCTGCGGCAGCCGCAGCGCGTAGGCGACTCCGAGGCACTCGCCTGGATGCGCTCGCTCGCGCCCGACCTCGGCGTCGTCGTCGCCTTCGGACAGTTCCTCCCTCGCAGCGTGCGCGAGATCGCACCGCAGGGGCTCATCAACGGACATGCGAGCCTGTTGCCGCGCTGGCGCGGTGCAGCGCCGATCCACTGGGCCATCCGCGCCGGCGACACGGAGACGGGAGTATCGGTGATGCGCATCGCGCGCGAGATGGACGCCGGCGACGTCTGCCTCACCCGCAAGACGCCCATCGGTTCCGAGGAGACCGCAGGGGAGCTCGCGCAGCGGCTGGCGCGCCTCACCGCCGAGGCGCTCGTCGAGGCGGTGGATCTGGTGGCCGAGGGCCGCGCGGTCTTCGCCCCCCAGGATCCCGCCGGCGTCACGCTCGCCCCGAAAGTGGACCGCGACTTCGCCCGCATCGATTGGGCACGACCGGCGCCGGAGGTGCTGCGCCACATCCTGTCGGCCACCCCCAGGCCTGGCGTCGATCTCGTCCTCGAGCGCGCGGGGAAGACGATTCGAATTCTCGCCGCGCGCCTCGCGTCGCACGAGGCGGATCCCGAGTCCCCTGGTTCCGTGCGGATCCACGACGGGAAGCTCCGGATCGCCACTCTGGACGGGTGGGTCGAGGTCCCTAGACTCCAGCCACAGGGCCGGCATGCGATCCCCTCCGAGGAGTTCCTCCGCGGAACGCGGATCGCGCCGGACGAGAGGATCCGCGTGCCATGAACAACCTGAAGACCGCCATCCTTCTGATCCTGCTCACCGCGATCCTGGTGAGCGTCGGCTCGCTGGTCGGTGGCCCCCGCGGGGCGGCCGTTGCCTTCGGCATCGCCGTGCTCATGAACGGCGCGGCCTATTGGTTCAGCGACAAGATGGTGCTGCGGATGTACCGCGCCCAGGAGGTGACCGAGGCCCAGGCGCCCGAGTTCTATCAGGTGGTGGCCAACCTCGCGCAGCGGGCCGGCCTGCCGATGCCGCGCGTGTACATCATCCCCTCGCCCGCCCTCAATGCCTTCGCGACCGGGCGCAACCCGCAGCACGCGGCAGTGGCCATCACCGAAGGTCTGCTTCGCACCCTCGACCGCAACGAGCTGGAAGGCGTGATGGCCCACGAGCTGTGCCACGTGCGTCACCGCGACATCCTGATCGGCAGCCTCGCCGCCACCGTGGTGGGTGCGATCACGATGCTCTCGAGCATGATCCGCTGGGGTGCGATCCTCGGCGGCGGCCGCTCGGGCGATGGCGAAGGCGGCGGCAACCCCCTCTTCGCGGTTTTCGCCAGCATGATCGCGGCGATGGCCGCGACGCTGGTGCAGCTCGCGATCTCGCGCTCCCGCGAGTACGAAGCGGATGCGGGCGCGGCGAAGCTCGCCGGCACGCCGTTCGGCTTGATCCAGGCACTGCGCAAGCTCGAGCTCGCCTCGCAGCGGGTGCCCCTCGGCGGGAGCCCGGCGGCCGCCCATCTCTTCATCGTGAATCCGCTCAGCGGCGGGGGCGTGATGAAGCTCTTCCGCACCCATCCGACGACGGAGGATCGCATCCGGCGGCTCGAGGGTCTGGTGGGGGTGCGCAGTTCCTGAGCCCGCCGTCCGCACCTCGCGCGGAGTCGCCTGGGACGTACTGAACCGGGTGGACGAGGAGCGCGCGTTCGCCGAGCTCGCCCTGCACGCCGAGCTTCGCGACAGCGGCCTTGCGCGCCGCGACCGCGCACTCGCCACCGAGCTCGCGTACGGCACGCTGCGGCTGCGCGGCCGGCTCGACGCCGCCATCGCACAGGCCCTCGACAAGCCCGGGCGCAAGCTCGACACGCGGCTGCACAACCTGCTCAGGCTCGGCGCCTATCAGATCCTGTTCCTGCGCGGCGACTCCCATCACGCCGCCGTCGACGAGACCGTGAAGCTCGCGCACGCCGCGGGCCTGGGACGCGCAGCGGGGTTCGTGAACGCGGTGCTGCGCGCGCTCGCACGCCGCTCGGCGTCGGGCGGCCTGCGCTTCCCGGATCCCGAGGACGATCCGCTCGCCTATCTGGTCGAGTGGACGTCGATTCCGGAGTGGCTCGCCGCGCGCTGGCTCGAGGAGTTCGGGCCGGACGAGGCGATCGCACTGGCCGAGGCGAGCAGCGGCGCTCCCCCGCGAACCGTGCGCGTGCGCGCCGAGGTGGACCGCGAGGCGGTGGCAAAGCGGCTGCGGGGCCGGCCCACGCGCTACGCACCGCACGGCGTCACCGATCTCGCGATCGATCCCGTGCGCGATCCCGGCTTCGCCGCCGGCGAGATGACCGTGCAGGACGAGGGCTCCCAGCTCGTCCCACTGCTGCTCGGCGCCGAGCCGGGCGACACGGTCGTGGACTGCTGCGCAGCCCCCGGCTCGAAGTCCCTGCAGCTCGCCGAGATCGTCGGCGCCCACGGCGAGGTGATCGCGCTCGATCGCCGGGCGGCGCGGCTCTCGCTCATCCGCAGCGGAGCGGCGCGCATGGGGCTCGCGAACGTGCGCGTGCTGGAGCGCGACGTGCGGCAGGGCTTCGGCCTGCAGGGACAGCTCTGGTTCCGGCGCATCCTGGTGGACGCGCCGTGCTCGGGCCTCGGCACCCTGCGCCGCAATCCCGATCAGCGCTGGCGGCTGCGCCCGACCGACATCGCGCGCAATGCCTCGACCGCGCTCGCGATCCTTTCGTCCGCGGCGCGCTACGTCGCCGACGGCGAGGGCGTCCTCGTCTATAGTGTCTGCACGATGACCCCCGAGGAGACCACCGGCGTGCTCGCGCGCTTCCTCGAAGACCATTCCGACTTCCGCGTGGACGACCCGCGGCCGTGGCTCCCCGAGACCGCGGCAAAGGAGCTCGTCACCGGTGACGGCGCGCTCGCCACCCTTCCCCACCGCCATGGCTGCGACGGCTTCTGGGCGGTGCGGCTGGTGCGCGGATGAGCCGGCCCCCGAGCCGCTTCCGCATCGCGCCGTCGATCCTGTCGGCGGACTTCGGCCGTCTCGCCGAAGAGGTCCGCGCCGCCGAGGCTGCAGGCGCGGACTGGATCCATCTGGACGTGATGGACGGGCACTTCGTGCCGAACCTCACGATCGGCCCCGACGTGGTGGCCGCGGTCGCGCGCACGACGCGCCTGCCCTGCGACGTGCACCTGATGGTGCGCGAGCCGGATCCCCTTCTCGACGCCTTCATCGATGCCGGTGCGACCACGCTCGGCGTGCACGTCGAGGCCTGCACCCATCTGCACCGCACGCTGCAGCGCATCCGCGAGCGCGGCGTGCGCACCTGCGTGGCGCTCAATCCCGCGACTCCCGCCGAGTCGCTCGGCGTGGTGCTGCCGATCGTGGACCAGATCCTCGTGATGACCGTGAACCCCGGCTTCGGCGGACAGACGTTGATCCGCGAGACGCTACCCAAGCTGCGCCGGATCCGAGGCTGGATCGACGCGGCGGGGCTCGACGTCGATCTCGTCGTCGACGGCGGCGTCGCGCTCGACACCGTCGAGGACGTGGCGATCCACGGCGCGCGCGTGTTCGTGATGGGCAGCGCCTTCTTCCGCAGCGCCGACTACGCGAAGACGGTGGACGAGGTCCACGCGCGGCTCGCGCGCTACGACGATCTCGCGCCCGGCACCCGCGCTCCCGATCCTTCGGGCCCTTAGCTCAGTGGTTAGAGCGGCCGGCTCATAACCGGTTGGTCCCTGGTTCGAGCCCAGGAGGGCCCACTCCGATCGGCGGCGGCGACCCGCCGTGCACTCGTGCCGACGAACGAGCACGGATGCGAGTCGACATCGCCGAGCGTGCTGGTCCAGAATCGGTCCTCCCATCGACCCTCACCGCGGAATACACAGGAGACACGCCGTGCGCTTTCCCGAGCTCGGAATCTATCTGCTCCCCGGCCATACCGATTCGCCTCGCGACGTGCTGAGCGAAGCCCAGCAGGCCGAGGCCCTCGGCCTCGGCTCCGGCTGGATCTCGGAGCGCTTCGATGTGAAGGAGGTCGGTGCGCTCTGCGGCGCCGCCTCCGTGGTCACGAACGAGATGTGGATCGGGACCGGCGTCACGAACGTCGATACCCGACACCCGCTGGTGACGGCCACGCTCGCCACGACGGTGAGCCGGCTCTCCGGAGGCCGCTTCGCGCTCGGCGTGGGCCGCGGCGTGGGCATCCGCGCGAAGATGATGGGGCTCGATCCCGTGAAGAACGCGGAGCTCGCGGAGTTCGTGGCGCTCATGCGCAAGCTGTGGAGCGGCGACCGGGTCGTGGGGCACAGCTCCGCGCTCGGCACCTTCCCCTACCTGCACCAAGCGGGCTGGCTCCACGAATCCATCCCATTGCTCATGACCGCCTTCGGCCCGCGCAGCCTCGAGTTCGCGGGAAGCGTGTTCGACGGCGTGATCCTGCACACGTTCATGTCGGACGAGGCGGTGTCGCGCGCCGTATCGCTCGTGCGCCGCGGAGCCGAGAACGCTGGCCGCGATCCGGATTCGGTGAAGGTGTGGCCCGTCCTCGCCGTCGCGTGCAATGCGCCCGAGGAGCGCGAGCTCAAGCTCATCACCGCGCGCATGGCGACCTACCTGCAGGCGCCGGCCTACGGCGAGCTGCTGTTCGAGATCAACGGCTGGGATCCGAAGGCGCTCGAGGCGTTCCGCGCGAACGACGCCGTCCGCTCCATTCCCGGTGGCATCGACAGCGTCGCCACGACCGCGCAGCTGCGCGCGATCCGCGACCTCATGCCCAAGGAGTGGCTGCCCGCCGCCGTCGGCAGCCCCGAGACCTGCGCGCGGCGCATCGTGGATCAGTTCGACGCCGGCGCCGATGGCGTGATCCTGCACGCGAGCCTGCCGCACGAGATGGCCCCGGCCCTCGAAGCCTACGCGAAGATCCGCCCAGCCGAGCGCTTCGCCGGGCGCACGGGCCGGCCGGCGTAGGCAGAAGCTAGAGCGGATCCGACGCCTCGACGGAGCCATCGACACGGTTCGGTGTAGATCCTTCGACGAGAGCGCCGAGCGCCCATAGGTACCGCGCTCCGCGCTCCACCTGCTCGGCCAAGCGACGCACGTCGGAGAGCCGGTCCAGGTGGTCGACGAGGGCGCGCACCGGCACCCGTCCTTCGGCCCCTGCCCGCAGCAGATCTGCCTTGAGCTCGGCGTAGCTTCGCTGTACCTGCTCGAGTGAGCTCGCCGCATGCTCCGCCGTGGTCCCCGGAAGATCCACGGCAGCGGCATCGATGGCCTGCAGGACGGATCGCTCGAAGTCCGTCACCTGCCGCTCGAGATCGGGCGGGAGTGGATCGAGTCGGGCCCGGCTCGCGGCGTTCGTTCGCGCGAGCTCCCCGATCTCGAGGTCGTACCGCGCGATGCGAAGGGCCATGGGCAGGGCGGGCTCGACCTCGCGCGGCAGCCTCGATCGCTGCAGCCCGGCGACGAACTCCCCGCTCGCGGTCACCAGCTCGTCGAGCACCCGGCGCCTCGCATCGATCCAGTCCGGCGGCCGTCCATCGCGCAAGCTCGACACCGCGGTCTCGCGCGCGATGCGCCCGATGCGCGCGAGCTCCATTCCGAGCGCGCGAATCGCGAGCACGGGCGTGGAGAGCACGTTGCGGTCCAGGTAGCGCGGCCGCGCCTCTTCTTCCTCGGGAGTGCGGAAGCGCGCGGCCACGAACCCCACCAGCCGGTTCGTAACCGGCCAGAGGAGGACCACACCGAGCACGTTGAACATCGTGTGGAAGCTTGCCAGCACGGCCGCCGGAGCGGAGTCGAGCCCGAGCGCCTGCCGAAAGCGCGACAGCACGACGAGGAGCAGCGGAAGCGCGAGCAGCGCCACGCTGGCCGTGATGGCATTGAACGCAAGGTGCGCCACGGCGACGCGCTTCGCATTCGGCGTCGCGCCGATCACCGCGAGCCCTGCGGTCGAGGTCGTCCCCAGATTGGCGCCGATCACCAGACAGGCTCCTGCGTCGATCGGGATCATGCCGCCACCCACGGAGGTGAGGATCAACGCAAGCGCCGCGCTCGAAGACTGCATGAGCACCGTGAGGAGAGAGCCGACTGCGGTGAACGCGAGCACGGCTCCGGGCCCCGTGACGGCGAGCGCATCGAGATCGAGCCACGGCTCCAAGCCTTCGAGCGCGGACTTCAGCACGTCGATCCCGAGAAAGAACAGGCCGAAGCCCGCAAGGGCCTCACCCAGGGCGCCCAGCCGTCGGCCCTCGCGCGCGATCGTGAGGGCCATGCCGATTCCGATCACCGGCAGCGCGAACGCCTTCACGTTCACATGGAAGCCGAGGGACGCAACGAGCCATGCCGTCGTCGTGGTGCCCACATTGGTGCCGTAGATCACGGCGATCGCCTGCGCCAAGCTGAGCAGCCCCGCGTTCACGAAGCCGATCACGGCCACGGTGACGGCGCTCGACGACTGAACGAGCGAGGTGATGAGCACCCCGGAGAGCACCGCACGCAGCCGCGTCGCCGTCCACCGCTGCAGGACGTGCTGCAGGGCACTGCCAGCGGCGAGCCGCAGACCGTTGGTGAGGAGCCTCATTCCGAGCAGGAACAGGCCGACACCGCCGAGCACACCCGCCGCGAGAGAGAGCCAGTTCACGGCCGGCGAGTCTACTCGGAGGGCGCAGCTCTCGTCGATGCGCGTGCGCTCGATCCGAATCGAGGGGGCGACAGAGGTACAATGGGCCATCCCGCCGAGAGGAGAACGCCATGACGATTCCCGTCCTGCGCACACCCGAGGCGCGCTTCGCGAAGCTTCCGGGCTTCCCGTTCGCGCCCCGCTACCTGCAGGTGAGCGGTCCCTCGGGAGAGTCGATTCGCATGCACTACGTGGACGAAGGGCCGCGCGACGGCTCTCCCGTCCTGCTGCTGCACGGCGAGCCCACGTGGTCGTTCCTCTATCGCAAGGTGATCCCGATCCTGGCGGCGGGGGGCCATCGCGCGATCGCGCCGGATCTGGTGGGCTTCGGTCGCTCCGACAAGCTCGCGGATCGAACGGCGTACACCGTCGATCGGCACATCGAGTGGCTGCATGCGCTCGTGCGCATGCTCGACCTGCACGACGTCACACTCGTGTGTCAGGACTGGGGTGGGCCCATCGGCCTCGCGGTGCTCGCGGCGGAGCCGGACCGCTTCGCGCGCGTGCTCGCCACGAACACGATCCTTCCCACCTGTGAGCCCGAGCTCACCGAGGGCGTGCTCGAGTGGCGCAGCGACGCGCTGATCACCTGGATGCTATCGAGCCAGCGCATGCCCGTGCTCCCCGTCGGGCCGATCGTCGCGGGAGCGTGCGTGCAGCCGGTCGCGGACGAGGTGCGCGACGCGTACGACGCTCCGTTTCCCGACGAGAGCTACAAGGCGGCGGCGCGCCAGTTCCCGATCCTGATCCCGCTCACCACGAGCGACCCCGCGGCCCTGCGCAACCGCGGGACCTGGGACGTGCTCGAGCGCTTCGAGCGGCCCTTCCTCACGGCTTTCAGCGACGGCGATCCGATCACGCGCGGCTGGGACGAGATCTTCCGCCGCCGCATCCCCGGCGCTGCGGGCCGCGCCCACGCGATCCTCGAGGGGGGCGGGCACTTCGTGCAGGAGGATCGCGGCGAGGCGCTGGCTCATCTGCTGGTGGAGCTCCTTCGCGAGAAATAGTCGGAATCGTCACGAGATTCCTACACACATCCGTGGCGGCATCCGGTACGCTGGGCTCCAGCCTGGAATCGAGGTCTTCTTCGGAGGGAGTCTCATGCGATCGCTTGGACGCGCAACGTGGATCACGGCGCTGGTTCTCGTGTTTTCTTCGTGGGCGTCCAGCGCCGAGGCCGCAACCTACGGGTTCGGCTGCCTCACCGGGACCGTCGCGGGTGACTGCGCGATCGGGGAGAGCCAGCTCTCGGTGGACGTGCAGGATCTGGGCGGCTCGGTTCGCTTCCTGTTCGCCAACGCGGGGCCGGCGGCGTCATCGATCTCGGAGATCTACTTCGACGACGGATCGCTGCTCGCCCTCTCCTCGGTCGTCGACGGGCCGGGCGTGGACTTCGAGCCCGGTGCAAGCCCGCCGAATCTGCCCGGTGCGAGCCTCGCGACCCCGCCCTTCGTCGTGACGCAAGGCTTCCTCGCGGAGTCCGTGCCGTCTCCGTCACAGAACGGTGTGCGCCCCGGGGAGTGGGTCGCCATCGACTTCGATCTCCAAGGCAGCCAGACCTATGCGGACGTGCTCTCCGAGCTCGGAGACGGAACGCTTCGCATCGGCATCCACGTGATCGCCTTCGCCTCGGGCGGAAGCGAGAGCTTCCTGCACGTGCCCGAGCCGGGGCTCGGCTCGCTGCTGGGACTGGCGATCCTCGCGCTGGCGCCCCTGCGCCGCACCACCGCGTAGATTCCCCTTCGCACGACGGGGCCGCCGGTGCATACTTCGCGCACGCGTGCCGTACGCGAGGGGGGTGTGTCATGGGGGTCCGGTTCGAGCGGCTCCTGTCGATGGCGATCGTCGCGGCGATCGCCGCGTGCGGATCCGATCCGCAGCCCGAGCCGCCGGCCACGGCGGAGACGGAGACTGCGCCCGCGACGGCGCCCTCCGAGGCCGTTGCCGAGGCACATCCGCCGGAGGATCTCGCAGCGGTCGATCTCTGCCAGCTCGTGACGGTCGACGAGGTCGCCTCCATCGCCGGGGGGAAGCCCGCCACCGAGCCGAGCTGGAACGGAAAGGCGTGCTTCTACGTGGTCGAGACGGCGAGCGATACCGAGAGCTATCTGGCCGCCCTCTATCCGGCCAGCACCGCCCGGGTCCTGCTCGACGTGATGTCGCCCGAGGAGAAGGGAGAGAAGATCGACGGTCCCTGGAGCGAGGCCTGGCTCGGGCCGCGCATCAGCGGCACCGGATTCACGCTCCAGGTCCTGCTCGACGGCGAACGTGCTCTCGAAGTTTCGGGAGACCAGCGCGAGGTGGTTCTCGCCGTGGCCAATCTCATGGCAGAGCGTTTGCCGTAAAGAGACCGCCTCGGTCGCGAAATCTCGGAAAGGTCGGCTGCGCGTCACGATCGCGGGCGGCGCAGGCCGAGCACTTGGAGGCGCGAGGCGAGTGTCGAGGGAGGAAGTCCGAGCAGGCGCGCCGCCCCGGAGCGCCCGGCCACCTTCCAGCCACAGGCTTCCATGGCCCTTCGCAGATTCTCGCGCTCGAGCCGGCGCACCTCCTCCGCGGTGAGCACCCGCGAGACCCCGGGCCCGGCGTCCACTCCGGGCGCCACTGGAAGATCGATCTCCGGATCGGCTTCGCCGGTGAGCACCCGCTCGATCTCGAGCCGCGAGCCGGACGAGAGGAGCAGCGCACGCTCGACCGCGTTGCGCAGCTCTCTCACGTTGCCGGGCCAGTCATGCCCGCGAATCCGTGCCCTCGCCGGCTCGTCGAGTGGATCGATCCGCCGCCCCTGCCGCGCGGCCATCTGCCCGGCGAAGCGCTCGGCGAGCAGGGACGCGTCGTCCCCGCGCACGCGAAGGGGAGGTACGTGCACGACGGACGAGGAGAGAGCGCGGAGCAGATCCGCGCCGAGCCTCCCCTCGGAGACGGACACCGCAGGATCGGCACGGGTCGACGCGATCACGCGCACATCCACCTTGCGCGCACGCGTGTCGCCGGCGGGGACGATCTCGCGCTGCTCGATCACCCGCAGCAGCTTCTGCTGCAGCGAGGCGGGCAGCTCGTCCACGCGATCGACGAAGGCGGTGCCGCCATCCGCGCGGGCGAAGCGGCCCTCGCGCGTGAGCTCGCCCCCCGCCGCACTCCCCCCGGCGGCGCCGAACCAGTCGACTTCGATCTCGGCTGTGGATCGCGCAGCGGAACGAGCGCACACGAATGGCCGTTCGGCTCGCGCGCTCGCCCGATGGATCGCGCGAGCCGTCCATCCCTTTCCGCTGCCCGGCTCTCCGACCACGAGCGCGGCCTCGTCCCGCGACGCCGCGTGATGGATCGCCTCGCGAAGGCGCCGCGTCGCATCGCTCTCGCCCCACGGGCCGTCGGCGTCGTCGACGAGGTCCGAGGCCTCGCGCAGATGCTCGATCTCGTCGACGAGGCACTGCGTACGCCGCTCCGCTCGCCAACGGCGATACTCGCGGATCGCTCGATCCGTGAAGAGGGCGAAGATTCCGAGGAGATCCGGGTCGGGCGGAAGGGGACGGGTGTCCATCACCGCCAGATGCCCGAGACAGGCGCCGTCGGCCTCGAGGATCGGCGCCCCCAGGTAGCCCTCGGCGCGGAAGCGCGCGAGGGCCGCGTCGCCCGGGTAGAGGGCCGTCACCGCCTCGGAGACGTGCACGCGGCGGCGCTCGTCGATCACGGCCGCGCACGGTGTACCCGCCACCGCGTACGCGTAGCGAGTGACGTGCTTGCCACCGACCCAGAGAGCGAGAGTGCGAAGGCTCCGCTCCTCGGGGCGGTACTCGGTGATCCAGGCCCCCGCCGCGCCGAGCGCACGCGCGAGACCGCGCACCAGCGTGCGGAAGTACGCCTCTCCCACCTGGCAGCTCGCGCCGTCGGCCAGGATCCGCAGGATCTCCTGCGCCGTCGGAGCATCGTGCGCTGGATCATCGCGGTGCATGCGCTGCAGCATAACCCGACGGCGATCGAAAACGAGACGGAATGCGCTCGCGACGCGCGCTAGATGTGGAGGTCCTCTCGCACGAGCACGGGGGGATCGGCGCGGAAGCGACCCGCATCGAGCGGCGAGAGATCCAGGGTGCCGTACGCGCCGTCGCACAAAAGCTCGGCCACGCCGATGCCGACGGCGCGCGACTGCATGACACCACGTCCGGTGAAGCTGTGCGCTTCGATCAGGTTGGAGAAGCCGCGCACCCTGCCGAGGATCCCGCTGCAATCCGGCGTGACCGAGTACAGCCCCGACCAGCCACGCAGGTGGCGGCAGCGCTCGAAGGCGCTCATCCGGTGCGCGAGCCGCGGCCAGACCTCGCCCTCGAAGAATGCGTCGCCGTCGTAGCGGAAGTCGTAGCCCGACGGTTCGGCGGGCTCGGAGTATCCGGCGAGGACGTACGGACCTTCCGGGTGGAAGTACAGGCGCGAGCTGTCGACGATCATGCCGAGACTCGCGGGATCCACGCCCGCAGGCCAGCCGCTCCGATCGGGATCGACGAGCGCGATCTGCCGCCGCACGGGTCGAGATACGTCTTCCACCTCGAGCTTCGAAGAGAAGACGGGGCTCCAGGCGCCGAGCGCATTCACGAAGGCGTCGGCTGCAATCGCGTCGCGCCCGAGCACCTTCTCCTCGGAGACCAAGTTCCGCGTGAGCGCGCGTTCGACGACTCGGCTCTCATCGCCCGCTCCGCTTCGCGCGATCTCCACGACACGCACCGCTTGGACGTGCCGCGATCCGGACTCGCGGGCCGAGACATCGACGTCCTCGACCCAGTGCCGGTCGAGGAACCGGACACCGGCGGCCTCGGCACGGGCGCGGTAGTGCTGGCGTACGGCGTTGGGGTTCACCAGTCCATCGCCAGGAGAGAACGTGGCGCCGACCAGCTCGTCCGTGCTGCGATCGAGGAGTGGAAAGCGGCGCAGGAGTGCGTCGCGGTCGAGGAGCTCGACCTCGACGCCGAGCCGCGCCTGCAGCTCGCGTCGCTCGATCGCCCGCGCGAAGAGCGCGGCGTCGTCGTACAGCCACAGGTAGCCCGCGACGCGAAGGCCGAGCTCCTGCGCATGTGCCGCGAAGTATGCCAACGTATCGCGGCAGCTCTCGATGTTGACCCGTTGCCACCACGTTGCCCGCACGCCGCCCGCGTTGAGCTCCGAGGACGCATGGATCCCGCGCAGATCGACGTCCACCACGGCGACGTCGCGCACGCCTCGCTCGGCGAGGGCACAGGCGATCGATGTGCCGATCACCCCCCCGCCCGCGATCAGGACATGCACGCGTTCCACGATGGGCTCTCCAACCTTGTTCCGCGTCCCTAGATCGTAGGCGCCCGGGCGCTAGTCTGGGACGCGAATCGGGGAGGCCGGTGCGCGAGAGCGGCCGGCCCACGCGGGGGACGTCGTGGAGAATCGAGCGGGATCCGATCCGCACGCGCCATCCCGAGGCGTGCGCGCTGCGGCCGGGCGACGCGTCTTCCTGGAGCCTCACGAGGTACCGGGACTGCTGTGGGGAAGCCTCGTCCCGCGGCCAGCGTCGCTTCGCAGGATCCTGGGTGGACGCAAGGGTGGCCGCTATGGCTCACTGATGGCCCTGGCCGGGCTGGCCCTGGCCGCGCCGGATCGACACGCAGCCGCGCTCGCGACGGCGCTCTATCTCGGTGCGGCGCTCGTGAACGGCGCGTGGAGCGAGGAGCTTTCGGCCAGGGAGCGTCTGCGCCTGTCGCTGTGGACCGTCGCACCGCCCCTCTTCGCGGCAGGTGCAGTGCGGCTCGCGTGGCCTACCTCTGCGATTCCCCTGTACGGGGCTGCCATCTTCGGTGCGGTCGCATTCGTACGCGCACTGCGCAGGGGACTCAGGGAGGGAGGGCCCGCTCAGTCCGTGCCGGCCTCGGGAGCCGCCGGGACGTAGTCTTCCGCCCGTGGGTAGTTCATGCCGCGGGTGTTCAGCGGAATCAGGTCGTGGGTGCTCTGGAGCGCCTCGAGCTTCGGGTGGAGGCGGACCTCGTGTACCGAGGGCCCGGGAGCCGTGCAGGTCTCGTCGTCGACAGCCTCACCTGCTCCCTTCGCCGCAACCCCACGCCCGTCGGAGGCGTGAAGCGAGACCCCCCCCGCTCCGAACACCATCGAGAGGACGACCAGTCCCAGTCCGAGCTCGCGCATGATTCGATCTCCCGCACCGAGGAGCCCCTCCGGCTGGCCCGCGCATCGGCAGACGCACTGCGTCACTTGACCCGACCGACGCTCGGAGGTGTAGGGGCGAGGCGGGTGGGATCTCAGCCGTCTCGCGGGAATACGGCCACGAAGGCCCATGCGGTCCATGCGGCCTGCACGATGGCCGCGAGCCAGGGATTCGGCTCCTGCCGCGCCACCGAGGTCGCTACGATCTCCAGCACTCCGAGCAGGAGGACGAGCGGAAGCGCCGCCAACGAGATCACGCCGGGTAGCCGTCCCGCGTAGGCCCCGGCCAGCAGCGCGAGCAGAACGAGCCCCTTGGCCGCCACCGAGAACAGAGCCCCCCGGCACCCCGGCGGACGCAGCATCCATTCGGCGGCTCCAAACCAGGGAAGGAGCAACGCAAAGCCAGCCAACCAGGGGAGCACGCGCGCCGCAGGGAGGGAAAGCTCCCAGAACGGACTCGCGAACATCGAACCGGCCACGAATCCGATGCCCCCGAGCCATCCGGCCCCTGCCCAGGTCCGGGATTGCGCCATGCCTGCGGAGCGCACCTCGCCGAGGAGGATTCCCGCGGTGAGCAGGATCGTTCCCGAGAAGGCGAGGAGTCCGAACGGCCCGCGCCCGCTGGAGACCGGAAGGAAGGAGAACGGCCCGCGCGAGGCGATCGGATCGACACCCCAGAGCAGGGCCGAGCCGCCGAGGAGCGAGAGCGCAGCGAGCCCGAGCGCGCGCCCGGTGTGCTGCGAATCCGGAACCTGCACCCTCGGCCACCGGGCGCCGAGCACACCGGGCAACGACCCCAGGAGCACGAGCGCCGCAAAGAGCCCGATCCCTGCCCACACCCGTTGGGCGTCGGTCCCGCCTGCCGCTTGCCGGGTCGCCCGGTGGCCCGGTCCGACCGCGACCGCGAGCCATTCCACCATCGCACGGGCGGTGCCGGCGGCGTAGAGCACGGTGAGGTGGTTCGTACCGCCGATCTCCTCCATGCGCACGGCGCGGCCGCGTGCCGGCTCACCATACGTGCGACCAGCCACGAGCCTTTCGAGGCCGGTGAGGGCTGCGCCCGCCTTCCGTGCGAGGGCGATCAGCGCATCGGGATCGTGCTCCGCCCACAGCAGCAGCGCGTTGGGCGGAGCGAACGTCCCGGGCAGCGGATGCGTCCCCGAGATCGCGATCACGGCGCCGACTCCGGGCTCGCGATTCGCCGCGTACTCCAGGGCAACCGAGGCGCCGAGCGAGTGGCCGGCGATCGCAACCCTCGCGCCATCGAAGTGCGGTTGCATCCGTGCCCAGAGCACGGCGGCATCCAGGTCGTCGAGCAGCCCCACGCGGGCGTACGCCGCGGTGGGATCGTAGGGCCGCGGGTTGCGCCCGTGCCCGCGGAAATCGAAGGCGACGACCGCATAGCCCGCGCGGGCGAGACGCCGCGCCAGGGTGCTCGTCGATCCCGCGTTTCCGCCGAGTCCGTGCGCGAGCACGACCACGGGCACGGGAGCCTCGAGGCTCGGCGCCTCCCAGACACCGCGCCGCGCTCCCGGCTCGTAGACGACTGCGGGAACTCCGCCCGGGAGCTCCACCTCGTAGCGCGGCACGCTGCGCGTCGCGGATCCCAACCCCAACGAAGCGACGGCGAGCAGGGCCGCCGCCGCCCATGGAAGGAGACGGAGCATCACCGCGGGAGGTCCAGGAAGTAGGTGAGCGTCTCTCCACCGCCGAGACGCGGCAGCCGCAGATCGAAGGCGCGCCGACCGGGCCCCGGCGCAGGGGCTCCGACGAGATCCGCCACTCGCTGACGGAACCGCACCACCGATACGCGGGGAACGGCCGTCCCGGCGGGCAGCGTGATGCGAACCACCGCGCCCTCGAGCGCCTCGTCCGACGTATTGCTCACGCTCACCTCGATGCGCTGCGCACCGATCGCGCGGGCGCTCGCGCGAAGATCCACCGCCCGGTCGACGGGAGCGACGATGCCGAAGTCGAACGGGATCGGCGTCCGATCCTCACCCCCGTCGAACAACGCGAACGGCCCGATCGTAAAGCGCATCATGAACAGCAGCAACACGATGGCGGCCGCGGCGATTCCGACACCGGAGGCGATGGCGAGCGGGCTGTAGAGCGGCTCGCGCGGATCCGTCACTCCGAACGCACCTCGGGCTCGTCGAGACGAACGCGGCGGAAGAACGTGGGAGGCGCCACCGCCTTCGCGGGGCGCCGGCGCGAACGCAGCTTGAAGGCCGCATACGAGAAGGTCGCGAGGACGATCGTTGCGATCGTCGAGATCAGGATGACCGCCGAGAGGTAGGGCACGAGATCCACGTCAGATCCTTCCTATGCGATCGAGCTTACCCCATTCCATGCGAAGATTGAGCAGCTCCTCGAGCGTGGCGAAGAGCTTCGAGATGTCGATCGTGAGCGAGAAGAACACGCGATAGAGCACCGCATAGGGTACGAGCGAAAGCCGCTCGCGCTCGAGCAGCACGCAGTAGAGCGCGGCCGCCAGATCGAGAACGGTCAGCTGTCCCCACCACAGCACCAACGGGATGGAGATGCCGTAGACCGCAGCCGACATCGCAAAGATCACGTTGGCGAGCACGTTCGCCGCCGGCCACGCCAGCCCCTCGAAGATCATGTACCACAGCGCAAACGTCGTGGATGCATTCGACCGAGGGTCGAAGAGCAGGCGCTTGTGCTTGCGCAGCGCCTGCAGGATCCCCCGCGTCCAGCGGTAGCGCTGCTTCAGGAGGTCCAGCAGATGTTCCGGCGCCTCGGTGTATGCGATCGCGCGGGGCTCGTACGTGATCTGCCAGCCGGCCGCGAGCAGCCGAAGCGTGAGGTCGCAGTCCTCGGCGAAGGTGTCGGATTCGTAGCCGCCGATGCCCAGCACCGCGTCCCGGCGGAACATCCCGATCGGGCCGGGAACGATGCTCACCGTGCGAAAGAACGCCTGCGCGTTGCGGCACATGTTCAGGCCTTCGACGTACTCGAGCGCCTGCAGGGCGCCGAGGACGTTGTCGCGATTGACGACCTTCACGTTTCCCGCCACCGCACCCACGGCGGGATCCTGCAGATGTGCAGCGGCGAGGCGCAGCGACTCGGGCGCCAAGGCGGAGTCCGCGTCGACGCAGACGATCACGCTTGCGCGCGCGGTGCGAATTCCGGTGTTGAGGGCCTGCGCCTTTCCCGCGTTCGCCTGGTGAACGACCCGAACCTTCGATCCCGCCTCCCGGCTCGCAAAGCGCTGCGCACGCCGATAGGTGTCGTCGCTCGATCCGTCGTCGATCACGATCACCTCGTAGCTCGGATAGTCGAGCTGCACGAGCGAGCGAAGGGACGCCTCGATCGTGATTCCCTCGTTGTAGGCGGGCACCAGCACGCTCACGAACGGCAGCGCTCCTCCCTCGGAAGGCGTTCCCTCGAGGTAGTTGAGGAAGGAGAACCAGAGCAGGCCGAGGTAGCGCAGGATCAGCAGCAGCAGGAATCCGAACAAGCCGAGCATGGCCGCGCGCAGGAAGCCCTCGTTCATGTCGAGGCCGATGCGGCGAAAGCCCCAGTACAACCCGAACGACGCGAGCACGAGACCGACGACGAGTACGACGGCCGCCAGCGGATAGAGCCAGCGCTTCACGGCTAGAAGCTCCGCACGATGCGAAGCTCCACCACCGTCGCACGGTACCGGCCGCTTCGCTGCGAGAAGTAGCGGGCGGCCTCGAGCTCGAGCCGCCACGGTCCCTGCCGGACTTCGAGCTCCCCGCGAAGGTGTCCGATCGGGCCGGACTCCGTGACCGTGCGCTCGCGCGTACGCCCCCATCCGTAGCCACCGCCGTAGCGAAGGCGCAGGCGGTCCGTCACCAACGCCTGGTGATAGAGCGCGAGCGATGCGCCGAGATCGAGCTTCGGGTCGTAGTAGGCGGGCGACTCGTCGGAAAACGTAAGGGCGCTGCCGAGCAGGCTCGCGAGGAGCGAGTGGTTCGCGCCGAGGGCCTGCCACCCAGGCGTGCGCCAGGACAACGAGGCATCGAGCGCGGCGCGGTCGTTGTCGTCGGTGATGCGGCTCGCCTCCGCCTCGCCCCACAGCTCGATCCGCGGCGCGAGCTCGGTCCATAGCGTGCCGCGCAGCGTCGTGTGCTGCAGGCCCTCGGCCGCGGCCTCGAACGAATCGCTGAGGTCGATCTGGTCCGCGCGCTCGAGCTCGACCGACACGGATGTGGCCTCGCGCGGCGCGAGCTCCACCCGCAGGCGCCCCCACGGCCGATCCGGAAGGCGATTCCACTGACGGTGGCCGACCGCCGCGACGAGGCGCGTGTGGTCGTCGAAGCGGTGCTCGAGGCGGGCAGAGATCTCCTTCGCGCGCGCACGATCGTGTGCGCCCCGCACGCGTGGATCTGCGCGCTCCTGGGGATGCTCGGCGCGAACGACGCCGAGCCGCAGCGCGATCCGCGTCGAGAGGTCGCGCGCCCACTGTGACTGCACGTACAGGTCCTGCCGCTCGAACTCGTCGCTGTCCCATGCCCGGCGGGGAAGCAGTCCCGCATCGGAGCGCGTTCCCGTTCCGCGAAGGGAGGCCCACTCGCCGCGAAGCTCCGCATCCTCTTCGATCGCGAGCGCCCGCTCGTAGGCGCGATCGGCTGCGAGCGGGCGCCCCGACCAGCGGTGGATGCGCGCGATGGCCCGCGCAGCGCGTCCGTTCGCGGGATCCTCGCCGAGCACCGCCCCGAGCTCGGCGAGCGCCTCCTCGTAGGCGCCCTTCCAGGACAGCACCTCGGCCCGCTCCACGCGCAGGTCGCGCCGATCGGGCTGCTGCGCCCGCGCGCGGTCGTACTCCGCGATCGCCTCGTCGAGCCGGCGATCCCACGACAGGACCCGCGCCAGGCGGATCCGCACCTCGATCGCGTCGGGGCGCTCGACGAGCACCTCGCGGTACAGACGGATCGCCTCGGGGTAGCCCTCGGGAGAGCCGAGCTGGGATGCGGCCCGATCCAGGCGCGGGTCGGAGCGTGGATCCCCGGCTGCGAGCTGCGCGAGCACGGGCCGGGCGAGGAGCAGGCCGATCAGCGCCACGAGCACGGGGATCCTTCCACTTCCCGTGGCGGCACGCCTCATGGCCGCACCTGCGCCGACTCGAGCACGAGGCCCTCGAACAGCGGCGCCCAGCGTCCGCGCAGCGCATTGCCGTCGATCTCGGCCACGCGTGAGCCGAGAACGGGAGCGTCTCCCTCGCACTTCTCGATCCAGCGCCCCACGATGCGCTCGACGACACGTGTGGCCTGCTTGGCATCGGCCGCCGTGAGGAGCAGCAGCGCCTGGGTATCGGAGATGCGCACGAGGGCATCCTCGCTGCGAAGCTGCATCTCACAGCAGGAGGCGAGGCCTTCCAGGGCCTCGGCGTCCTCCGTGACGAAGGCGACGAGCGTGGACTCCACGCCGAAGTGCTCGCCGAAGCGCGAGGCGCGCTCCACGCGCTGCCGGAACTCCTTGCGCGTGACGCTGCGGTGCTTCGACTCCAGATAGAGCAGATCCCGCAAATCGGTCTGCGGCTTGGCGCGACGGCCGCGGCCGCGTTCGAGCAGGGCCTGGACCTTGCGCTCCAGCTCGAGGCGCGAGACCGGCTTCGCGAGCACGTCGCTCGCGCCGAGCACGAGCACGCGCACGCGATCCGCGATGCGCGCCAGGCGCGCGGACACCGCGAGGACGGGGATCCCCAGCGCGGATTGCTGCAGCGACTCGAGCACGTGGAAGCCCGTGCGATCGGGGAGCAGCGGATCGATCAGGATCAGATCCGGTGCGTCGCTCACGATGCGGGAGAGCGTCTCGAAGCTGTCGGCGGCGAGGATCACGTCGCAGGTTTCGGCGAGCCAGCGCGCGTGCTGGTCGCGATCCTCCGCGTTCGAGTCCGCGATCAGCACCCGGGGACGGCCCCCGGCGGAGGACGGCCGCTCCTCTACACCCGTCGGCGTAGCAGGCGAAGGCTCTTCCCGATCGGCGGGCGGAACCTCCGCGGCGAGACGAGTGCCTCCGAGGCCGATCTCGAAGCGACGCTCCGGCGTCGCAGGACCGTGGCGGGATTTCGCGACGCAGACCCAATGGCTGCCATCGTCGCCGCGGCGCAGCCGCAGCAGCGAGCCGCAGCGATCGGAGAGGACGCGATCGAGCAGGGGATCGGTCCCTCCCGGGCCCTGACGCGCCGAGGCGACCACGCGCGCACCCACCGCATCGTAGGTCGCAAACAGCTCCGTCACCGCGGTGACGAGCGGAGCCTCGTCGAGGATCTCTGCCGTGAGCGCATCGACGGTGTCGACGATCAGCCAGTCGGCGGTCGCCGATTCGCCGCGGATCGCCTCGGTGAACGCTGCAGCACCGGAGGCGCGGAAGCGGCGCGACACGTCGGGCAGCAGCTCGAGCAGGACCAGCGCTCCCGAGCGGATTCCCGGGCGCAGATCGAGACCGAGCGATTCGGCCTGCGGCAGAAGCGCGTGCGGCGGCTCGTCGGTCACGTACACGACGGTCTCGCCGCGCGAGAGCGCGGCGGCGGCGAGCTCGATGCACAGGACCGTGCGCCCGCAACCCATCGGTCCGAACAGCACGAGGGGCAGTCCGCGACACACGCCTCCTACGGCGCGGTCCACGAGCGCTACGCCCGTCGGTCGCGGAGCGTTGTCATCGATGCGAACCAATAGCGGCCTCCGCGCGGGCTTATCGGCGGCGCTGCCGTTCGAATGTCCCTCGCGGATTCCAGCGTATACGCACTGCGGCTCGTCGCATTCGCCAGGCTCGTCAGCCGCGCCCACGCTCGCCGGCGCACCGCCGCGGCGTCGGGCGCTAGCCGCGCTTCTGGATCTGCTTGGCGATCGTGAGGAGCTGCATGTTCGACGTCCCCTCGTAGATCTGCCCGATCTTCGCGTCGCGATAGCGCTTCTCGATGGGGTACTCGCGTGTGTAGCCCACGCCCCCGAACAGGTTCAGCGCCGTAGAGGTTACGCGCTCGGCCACCTCGGAGGCGAACAGCTTCGCCATCGCCGCCTGCGTGAGGAACGGTTCACCCCCATCGCGCAGCCGCGCGGCCTCGTACACGAGCAGCCGCGCCGCCTCGACATCCGTAGCCATGCGCGCCAGCTCGAACTGCACGCCCTGGAACTCGCCGATCGCCTGCCCGAACTGACGACGCTCTGCCGTGTAGGCGAGCGCGTCGTCGAGCGCGCCCTGCGCGATGCCCACCATCTGCGCGCCGATTCCGATCCTCCCCTCGTTGAGGGTCTCGATCGCGATGCGGTATCCGTGACCCACCTCGCCGACCACGTTCGCCGCCGGCACGCGGACGTCGTCGAGGATGAGCTCGCACGTCGAGCTCGCGCGGATGCCGAGCTTGTCCTCCTTCTTGCCCACCTCGAAGCCGGGCATGCCGCGCTCGACGACGAAGGTGGTGATCCCGCGGTAGCCCGCGTCCGGGTTCGCGTTCGCCATGACGAGGAAGACGTCCGCCTCGCCGGCGTTCGTGATCCACATCTTGCGGCCGCAGAGCACGAAGCGGTCGCCATCGCGGCGCGCCCGCGTCGCGAGCGCGAAGGCATCGCTGCCCGAGGTGGCCTCGCTGAGCGCGTAGGCGCCGACGGCGCCGCCTGCCAGCCGCGCGAGCGTGCGCGCGCGAAGCTCCGGGGACGCCCAGCGCAGGAGCGCATTCACGACGAGCGTGTTCTGCACGTCGACCAGCGCGGCCACGGCGGCATCCACGCGCGCGATCTCCTCGACGGCGAGCACGGAGAGGAAGAAGCTGCCCCCGGCGCCGCCGTGCTCGGGCGGGATCTCGATCGCCATCACTCCGAGCTCGAAGAGCTGCGAGACGAGGTCCGGATCGTAGTGTCCCTGGCGATCCATCGCGGCCACTCGCGGAGCAATGCGGCTGCGCGCGAACTCGGCAATCGTGTCTCGAAACAGCGCCTCCTCGTCGGAGAGCATGGTGAGGGCAGGGCGGCTCATCGGATCCGCTCCCGCAGTGCCGCGACGAGCCCTTCGATCGGAACCTCGGAGGTCTCGCCCGTCGCACGCTCGACGAGCTCGACGCATCCCTTCGCCAGCGCGCGGGGCCCGGGAACGACGCGGAACGGAATGCCCACGAGATCCGCGTCCTTGAACTTCACGCCGGGCCGCTCGTCTCGATCGTCGTAGAGGACCTCGAGCCCCGCCTCGACGAGGCTCGAGCGGATGCGCTCGCCCGCCTCGGCCTGCACCGGATCGCCTGGCTTCACCAGCGTCACGACCACGTGGAACGGCGCGATCGCGAGCGGCCACACGATGCCGTTCGCGTCGTGGTGCGCCTCGATCGCCGATGCCATGATCCGCTCCATCCCGATGCCATACGAGCCCATCACGATCGGGGTCTCCTTGCCCTCGGGAGTGAGCACGGTTGCGCCCATCGACTCCGAGTAGCGCAGGCCGAGCTTGAAGATGTGCCCGACCTCGATCGCCTTCTGCACGCAGAGCGGCTGGCCGCAGCGCGAGCAGTCCTCGCCCGCGCGCACCGCGCGAAGATCCACCCAACGCACGCCTCCGAGATCGCGCGACACATCGACGTGTCGCAGATGGAAGTCGTCCTGGTTTGCACCCGTGGTCATCCCGCGGCGGCCGCGCAGCGCGGGATCCGCGTAGATCGGAAGGCCCGACACGCCGACGGCGCCCAGACTTCCGGGCAGCGCGCCGAGCGCAGCGCGGCACTCGTCGGGATGCGCGGGACGCGCGTCCGCCGCCCCCGTCGCCTCGATGAGCTTCCCCTCGTTGAGCTCGTGATCCCCTCGCAGCAGGAAGAGCGCGGGCTTGCCTTCGACGATGTAGACGAGCGTCTTCACCTGGCGCTCGGCCGCCGCGCCGCCGGGAAACCGCGCGAGATCGTCGATCGTGCGCACGCCGGGCGTGGGGAACCTCTCCACCGGGGCGCAGCGGTCGGGATCGTCGACGGGCGCGAGCGCGCTCGTCGCCTTCTCCAGGTTCGCCGCGTAGCCACAGCCCGCACAGCGCACGATCCAGTCCTCGCCGGCGTCGGAGACGGCCATGAACTCCACGCTCTCGCTGCCGCCCATCGCCCCCGACGAGGCCTCGACCTCGACGGCATCGAGGCCGCAGCGCGAGAAGATGCGCCGGTAGGCGCGCGCGTGCGCCTCGAACGAGGCGTCGAGCCCCGCGCGATCGAGATCGAACGAGTACGAGTCCTTCATCGTGAACTCGCGCCCGCGCAGCACGCCCGACTTGGGCCGCGCCTCGTCGCGGAACTTCGTCTGGATCTGGTACCAGATCTGCGGAAGCTGCCGGTAGCTGCGCAGCTCGGCGCGCGCGATCGAGGTGAAGATCTCCTCGTGCGTCATCCCGAGACACATCTCGGTGTTCTTGCGGTCGCGCAGGCGGAACATCTCGTCGCCGATCGCGCTCCAGCGGCCGCTCTCCTTCCACGGCTCGGCCGGATGCAGCGCCGGCAGCGCGAACTCCTGGGCGCCGATCGCCGCCATCTCCTCGCGCACGATCGCCTCGATCTTGCGCAGGACGCGGGTGGCGAGGGGCAGCTTCGAGTAGATCCCCGCGCCGAGCTGGCGGATCAGGCCCGCCCGCAGCATGAGCCGGTGGCTCGCGGCCTCGGCGTCGGCGGGCTCCTCGCGGAGGGTCGGAACGAACATCTGGGACCAGCGCATGGCGCGCGAATCTAGCGCGACCAGCCCCCCGGGGCTTCCGCTCGATCGCTCGAGCCCGCCCGCAAGACCGCCGGGATCCGGCCTCCGATCCTGCCCGGGAGCAGGGACGTGGCCGCGTTCCCCTAGGGGGATCCCATCCGACGCTGGCCGCCGGAGGGCAGCCCGTTAGAATGACCGCGCCCGCCCGGGTTGCCGGTGCCCCCCATCTCGCGCCTCCGGATCGCTCGGGCCAGGGCAGAGCTGACGCGGGGGCCCATGGAATCGCACGTCTTCGTAGAGAGAGCCGACGAGGTCGAGACGCTCGCCCGGCTCCTCGCTCGCGAGAAGGTGATCGCGGTCGACACGGAGGCCGACTCCTTCTTCCACTACTTCGACAAGCTCTGCCTGCTGCAGATCGGGTCGAGCGAGGGGATCTTCCTGATCGATCCCCTGGCGCTCCCGGAGAACGGGCTGAAACCCCTCGAGCGGGTGTTCGCGAGCCCCTCGATCCGCAAGGTCTTCCACGCCGCGGACTACGACCTGTACGTGCTGCATCGCTCGAACGGGATCCGGGTGCGCAACGTGTTCGACACGATGATCTCGGCGCAGCTGCTCGGATACCCGGCGGTGGGTCTCGGCGCGCTCGTCGAGCGCCATTTCGACGTGCGCCTCTCCAAGGATCAGCAGCGCACGGACTGGTCGAGGCGGCCACTGCGCCCGGCGCAGATCGACTACGCGGCCTCGGACGTGCGGTACCTCGTCCAGCTCGCGTCGATCCTCGAGGAGGAGCTCCGCGCGAAGGGGCGACTCGAATGGGCGCGGGCGGAGTTCGCGGCGCTCGAGGAGCGCACCTGGCCCGAGCGGGAGTTCGACGAGCAGGGCTACCTGCGGATCAAGGGCGCACGGCGGCTGTCGCCCCGCGGCCTCGCCGTCCTGAGCGAGCTGTACCTGATGCGCGATCGGCGGGCCCGCGCGCTCGACCGCCCACCGTTCAAGGTGCTCGGCAACGGGACACTGCTCGATCTGGCCCAGAATCCTCCTCGCTCCCGGCGCTCGTTCCTCAAGCGCAAGGGCATCACGGACCTCGTGATGCACCGCATGGGACAGGAGCTCGAAGAGGCGATCGCGCGCGGGGTCGAGGGTCCGGAGCATCCGCCGCTCGAACGCCGTTCGGCGGAAGAGGGCAGCCGGCGGCGCCTGGATCGGCGAGGCGAGGCGAGGCTCGGGCGGCTCAAGCAGTGGCGGCTCGAGCGCGCCGGTGCGCTCGAGCTCGACCCCGGCGTGTTCTGCCCGAATGCAGCGCTCGAGGAGATGGCCGCCGCCGCACCCGCCCACGTGGACGAGCTACGCCGGCTTCCGACGCTCAAGCGCTGGTGGATCGACGCGTTCGGGAAAGAGGTCTGCACGCTCCTCGCGGGTGCGGCGATCCCACCGGAGTCCACGGATGCCGGTACCACCGCACAGGGGGAGCCTGCGGTCGCCGGGGAAGGTGTCGAGGGGGGAGCCGCGCGCCGCAGCCGCCGCCGCTCGCGGGGCCGGCGTCGCCGGCGCACGCCCACCGAGCCCACCTCCTCGTAGGAGGGCCTCGTCGGAGGGCCGGCGCCGGGCCACTCCGATGCGCCGTCGCCCGCGCGGACCGATACCCACACCGGAGCGCTTCCGGTATCGTCGGCCCCAGACCTCCATCGTCCGGAGTGGATCGAGTGAGACCGACGATCGGGCGCGAAGAGCTCGCCGAAAGGCGAAAGCGGCTGCAAGGGCGGCTCGGCGAGGGTGTGGCTCTCGTCGCGGGCGCGAAGCTCCGCCCCCGCTCCCACGACGTCTCGTACCCGTTCCGCCAGAGCTCGGACCTGCTCTACCTCACGGGCTTCCCGCAGCCCGAGGCCGTGGCGCTCCTCACGGCAGACCGCTTCGTGCTCTTCGTGCAGCCGCGCGATCCGGAGCTGGAGACGTGGACCGGCCGGCGTCCCGGCGTGGAGGGTGCGATCGCCGAGTACGGAGCGGACGAGGCGCATCCGATCGGCGAGCTCGCCACGCGACTTCCCGGCTGGCTCGAGAACCGCCGCCGGCTATACCACACGATCGGCCTCGACCGCGAGATCGACGAGATCGTCGTCGCGGCGCTCGGCGCGGTCCGTCAGCGCGCGCGACGAGGGATCGCCGCTCCGACGGAGATCGTCTCCCCGCACGAGATCGTGCACGAGATGCGGCTGCACAAGTCCGAGGCGGAGCTCGCCGTGATGCGCGCGGCCGCGGACATCACGCGCGAAGCCCACCAGCGCGCCGCACGCCTGTGCCGCAGCGGTGCGTGGGAGTACGAGATCGAGGCCGAGATCGACGCCGCCTTCCGCCGGCGCGGGGGATCGGGTCCCGCGTACCCGACGATCGTCGGGTCGGGCGAGAATGCCACGATCCTGCACTACGAGGAGAACGCAAGCGCGCTCGCACCCGGTGCGCTCGTGTTGATCGATGCCGGCGCGGAGCTCGACGGGTACGCCTCGGACGTGACGCGAACCTATCCCGTCGACGGCCGCTACCAGGGAGCCGCACGCGACGTCTACCAGGCGGTGCTCGCCGCACAGGCGGCCGCGCTCGCCGCGATCTCCCCCGGCATCACCCTCGACATCATCCACGAGGCGACGGTACGCGCGCTCGTGCGCGGACTCGTCGACCTCGGCGCACTCGCGGGCGACCCCGACGATCTGTTCGCGCGCGAGGCGTATCGCCCGTTCTACATGCACCGCACGAGCCACTACCTGGGGCTCGACGTGCACGACGTGGGCAGGTACGCGGTCGACGGCAAGTCGCGGCCGATCGAGCCCGGAATGTGCTTCACGGTCGAGCCTGGCCTGTATTTCGCGGCGAACCGCATGGAGACTCCGGAAGAGCTGCGAGGCCTCGGCGTGCGCATCGAGGACGACGTCGTCGTCACCGCCACCGGATACGAGAACCTCACGGCGTCGGTTCCGAAGGAGATCGCCGACGTCGAGGCATGGATGCGCGACTAGGCGCACGGGGGGGCCATGGCCAAGGAAGCTGCGATCGAGACGATCCTCAAGGAGAACCGGCTGTTCGAGCCCGCTGCGGACTGGGCCCGCCGCGCGAACGTCCCGAGCAGGGCCGCCTACCGGCGCCTGGTGAAGGAGGCCGAGGCGAGTCCGGAGAAGTTCTGGGCGCGGCTCGCGAAGGAGCACGTCCACTGGTTCTCGCCGTGGAAGAAGGCGCTCGAGTGGAAAACGCCGTTCGCCAAGTGGTTCGTCGGTGCCAAGACGAACGTGAGCTACAACTGCCTCGACCGGCACCTGGAAGGCCCGAACGCCTGGCGCAAGAACAAGGCCGCCATCGTGTGGGAGGGCGAGCCCGGCGAGCAGCGCGTGCTCACCTACGGCGACCTGCACCGCGAGGTGTGCCGCTTCGCGAACGTGCTCGAGCGTCGCGGCGTGAAGAAGGGCGATCGCGTCGTGCTCTACATGCCGCTCGTGCCCGAGCTCGCGATCGCGATGCTCGCCTGCACGCGCATCGGCGCCGTGCACTCGGTGATCTTCGGCGGCTTCTCGGCCGACTCCATCCGCGACCGCGTGAACGACGCCCAGGCGAAGGTCGTCGTCACCGCCGACGGAGGCTGGCGGCGTGGCTCCATCGTGCCGCTCAAGAAGACGGTGGACGAGGCGCTCGCCGCCACGCCGTGCGTGGAGCAGGTGATCGTGCTGCGGCGCACGGGTCACGACATCCACATGCAGGACGGCCGCGACCACTGGTGGCACGAGCTCGCCGACGGCGAGTCCACCGACTGCCCACCCGCGAAGCTCGACTCCGAGCACCCGCTCTACATCTTGTACACGTCCGGGTCGACGGGGAAACCCAAGGGCGTGCTGCACACCACCGGCGGCTATCTGGTGCACGTCGCAGTCACCTCGAAGTACGTGTTCGACCTGAAGGAGGAGGACACCTACTGGTGTACGGCGGACGTCGGCTGGGTCACCGGCCACTCCTACGTCGTGTACGGGATCCTGGCCAACGGCGCGACCACCGTGATGTACGAGGGCGCGCCGAACTGGCCCGACGAGGAGCGCTTCTGGCAGATCATCGACCGCTACCGGGTGACGATCCTCTACACGGCACCGACGGCGATCCGCACCTTCATGCGCTGGGGCGAGGATCGCGTGAAGAAGTACTCGCTCCAGTCGCTGCGGCTGCTGGGCTCCGTCGGAGAGCCGATCAATCCCGAGGCGTGGATGTGGTACCGGCGGGTGATCGGGCGCAATCGCTGCCCGATCGTGGACACCTGGTGGCAGACGGAGACGGGCGGGATCCTGATCAGCCCCCTTCCCGGCGCCGTGCCGACCGCACCGGGCTCCGCGACGCTTCCGTTCCCCGGCATCTTCCCGGAGATCGTGAACGAGAAGGGAGAGCCCGTCGGCGCGGGTGAGGGCGGATACCTGGTGCTCACGAAGCCGTGGCCGGGAATGCTGCGCGGCATCTACGGCGACAAGCGGCGCTACAAGGAGCAGTACTGGTCGCGCTTTCCCGGCCGCTACTTCACCGGGGACGGCGCACGGCGCGACGAGAACGGCTACTTCTGGATCATGGGCCGCGTGGACGACGTGATGAACGTCGCCGGGCATCGGCTGTCCACGATGGAGATCGAGAGCGCGCTCGTCTCCCACCCTCTCGTGGCCGAGGCCGCCGTCGTCGGCCGGCCCGACGAGATCAAGGGCACCGGAATCGTGTGCTTCGTGACCCTCGAAGGACGCGCCAAGCCGGAGCCCGGGCTCGGCGACGCGCTGCGCGCCCATGTGGCGAAGGAGATCGGCCCCATCGCGCGGCCCGACGAGGTTCGCTTCACGGATGCGCTGCCGAAGACGCGGTCCGGAAAGATCATGCGGCGCTTGCTGCGCGACGTCGCCGTCGGCCGGGAGGCCACCGGCGATACGACTACGCTCGAGGACTTCTCCGTGCTCTCGCGACTGCGCGAGAGCGAGGAGTAGGAACGATGCGAGTCCTCTGCTAGAACTCGGGCCGAGACAACCCGTACCTAACGCTGCGCTGCGTGCGCGAGGAGAGGAGGCGCGATGCGCTTCGTCTGGCTGATCTTGCTCGCCGCTGCCGGTGGGCTTGCCGGCTATCTGTTCACCCGCTTCGAGGGCGATGCGCCCGTGATCGACACGCTTCGCGCCGAGGTTCCGATCGGCGCCAAGGACTACATGCACTCCTTCCGCCTGTCCGACGAGGGGGCCGGCATCGAGTCGGTGCGCGTGACCCTGCGCAACAACGGCAAGGACCACGAGCTTCTGGCCGAGAGCTACGAGGGCGGCCTCTTCACCGGCGCCGCATCGAAGGAGCCGCGCTCGATCGACGTGATGGTGAACGCCCGCGCACTCGGCCTGTCCGACGGCCCGGCCACCCTCACGATCGAGGTGCGCGACTATTCGTGGCGCGGAAACGTCTCGCGCGTCGAGGTGCCGGCAGTGATCGACACGCGTCCGCCGCGGCTCGAGGCCTGGACCGGCCTCACCTACGTGCGCCGCGGCGGCTCGGAGATGGCCGTCTACCGCGTGGGCGAGGACTCCATCCACGATGGCGCACAGGTCGGTGAGCACTTCTTCCCGGGCTACCCACACCCTGCGGACCCGAACCGGCGCATCGTGACCTATGCGATCCCGCCGTTCTCGCCCGCGGACATCGCCGTGCACCTCGTCGCGGAGGACCGCGCAGGCAACCGCTCGAGCGTGCCGCTCACCACGCGTCTGCTCGAGCAGACGTTCGCCGAGGACCAGATCCAGCTCTCCGAGCGCTTCATGCAGAACAAGGTGATCGAGCTCGGCGTGGACCAGCCCGGCACCGTGCTCGAAGCCTATCTGTCCATCAACCGCGACATGCGCCAGGACAACGCACGCACGATCGCGGAGCTGTGCCAGAAGGCGAGCCCGGATCGGCTGTGGTCGGGTGCCTTCATCCAGATGCCCAACTCGCACGTGGGTGCGCGCTTCGCCGAGCGGCGCAGCTACCTCCTCGACGGCCGCGTCGTCGACCGCCAGGTGCACGAAGGGTACGACATGGCATCGCTGGCCCGCGCCGCCGTCCCCGCCGCCAACGATGGTGTCGTCGTATTCGCAGGACCGCTCGGCATCTACGGCGGCACCGTGATCCTCGACCACGGGCTCGGGCTGTTCAGCCTGTACGGGCACCTCTCCGAGGTGGGCGTCGAGGTCGGAACGGCCGTGCGCAAGGGCGACACGATCGGGCGAACGGGGACCACGGGGCTCGCGGGGGGCGATCACCTGCACTTCGGCATGCTCGTAAGCGGCATGTTCGTCGATCCCATCGAGTGGTTCGACGGGCGCTGGATCGAAGAGCACCTCGAGCCGAAGTTCTCGCTCGCGGAGTAGGGGAGCACGGTCACGAGCGGTCGCAGCGGCAACGAGCCCTCACGTCGCCTCCCGATCGCGCGCCGCGATGCGATCCGTCGCGCGATCGTCGAGTGGTTCCGCGCCGAGCAACGCGATCTTCCGTGGCGGCGCACACGCGATCCGTATCGGATCTGGCTCTCGGAGACGATGCTGCAGCAGACGCGCGTCGCCACGGTGATCCCCTACTACGAGCGTTTCGTCGAGCGCTTCCCGTCCGTGCGGGAGCTCGCGTGCGCGGACGAGCAGGACGTGCTGCGCGAGTGGGCAGGCCTCGGCTACTACTCGCGTGCGCGCAATCTGATGCGCGCCGCGCGGGAGGTCGTCCGGTCGCATCGCGGCGAGATTCCGCGCGAGGAGCAAGCGTTGCGGGCGCTTCCGGGTGTGGGTCCGTATACCGCGGGGGCGGTGCGCAGCATCGCCTTCGGCGAGCGCGCGGCGATCCTCGACGGAAACGCGAAGCGCGTGCTCTCGCGTCTGGAAGGCGAGGCATCGCTCACCGACGCCGAGCTATGGGCGCTCGCCACCGAGCTCGTGCCCGATCGCGAGCCCGATCTGTTCAACCAGGGGCTCATGGAGCTCGGCTCCACGCGCTGCACACCGCGCTCGCCGCGCTGCAGCGACTGCCCCGCACGGCGGAGCTGCCGCGCGTTCGCATCGGGCGATCCGCAGAGCTATCCCGCGCCGCGCCGCAAGGCGCGCCCCCGCGAGGTTCGCGCCATCGCCGGCGTGCTCCGACGCGAGCGAGCGGGATCGCTGCTGCTCGTGCGTCGCCCTTCGCGTGGGCTTCTCGGCGGGATGTGGGAGCTGCCAACGGTCGAGGGCGACTGCGCGCACTCGCTCGTCGAGGCGGTGCGGGAGCGCACGGGAATCCGCACGCGCGCCGACCGTGCGATCGGCGGACTCCGGCACGTCTTCAGCCATCGCACGCTCGATCTGTCGCTCGTGGAGCTCCATCGCGAGAGCGGACGCCTGCGCTCGGGTATCAACGACTCCGTGCGCTTCTGCACCCCCGACGAGTGCACCGGGCTTCCGCTCTCCGCCCTGTCGCGCAAGGCGCTCGTGCTGGTGAGGGGAAGTGAGGGCTGAAGCCGCCTCGCACGTCGCTCACTCGTGTCGCAGGGCCTCGATGGGATCCAGGCGCGCGGCGGCACGCGCCGGGACGAATCCGAACACCACGCCGACGCTCGCAGAGAACAGCACCGCAAGCACGGCCATCGTCGGGTCGAAGACGAAGGGCACCCGGAGCACGCTCGCGAGCCCTGCAGATGCCACGAGCGCCACGAGCAGGCCCACCGCTCCGCCGAACGAGGAGAGCACCGCCGCCTCGACCAGGAACTGGATCATCACCTCGCGGCCAAGCGCACCGATCGCCAGCCGGATGCCGATCTCGCGCGTGCGTTCGGTGACGGAGACGAGCATGATGTTCATGATCCCGATGCCGCCCACGAGCAGGCTCACCGCTGCCACCGCGCCGAGCAACGCCGTGAGGATCTCCGTCGTCTGGGTGAGCGCCTGTGCGATCTCCTTCATGTCGCGCACGCTGAAGTCGTCGTCCTCGCTCGGAGCCACGCGGCGCCGCTCGCGCAGCAGCAGCTCGAGGTCGCGCTTCACCTTCTCCGTCGGCACGCCGTCGCGCGCCGATACCTGGATGAGATCGACATCCTGGTTGCCCGCGATGCGACGCCAGTACGTGCGCAGCGGGGTCAGCACGAGATCGTCCTGGTCCGTACCCATGGGCGTCTCGCCCTTCGCCGAGAGCACACCAATCACCTGGCACGACAGCGTTCCGAGCCGCAGCGGAGCACCCACGGGGTTCTGGCGACCGAACAGCTCCTTGCGCACGGTGGCGCCGATCACGCAGACCGCCTTCCCTGTACGCAATTCCGTGTCTGCGAACATCCGGCCACCGTCGATCCCCCAGTCGCGAACGAAGAGGAACCGGTCGTCCGTCCCCGTCACGTTCGTCACCCAGCTTCGGTTTCCCGCGATCGCCACCGCGCGCCCACTCGACGACGGCGCGACGGCGGCCACCGACGCGACGTCGCGCGCGATCGCCTCGGCGTCGGCGAGCTCGAACTTCGGCGCCTCCACGCGCTGGCCGAAGCCGAAGTACTGGCCCGGCCGGACCATCAGCAGGTTCGTTCCCAGGCGCGCGATCTGATCCGAGACCTGGATCGTCGCACCCCGCCCGATCGACACCATCACGATCACCGCCGCCACGCCGATCACGATGCCCAGGATCGTGAGCGCCGAGCGCATCAGGTTGCGCCGGATCTCGCGCAGGGCGATGCCGAACGCGTTCCAGACCATGGCGCCGACGCCCCGCCTCATCCGTCGGCCTCGATCTCGCCGTCGCGAAAGTGCACCGTGCGGCGCGCGAAGGCGGCCATCTCCGCCTCGTGGGTCACCATCACGATCGTGACCCCGCGCTCGCGGTTGAATGCGGCGAGCAGCTCCATCACCTCGAGGCTGCGCGCGGTGTCGAGATTGCCCGTGGGCTCGTCGGCGAGCAGCAGCGTGGGCTCGCTCACCATCGCGCGTGCGATCGCCACCCGCTGCTGCTGGCCACCCGAGAGCTCGTTCGGCGCGTGGTGCTCCCAGCCGGTGAGACCCACCGCATCGAGCGCGCCGCGTGCGCGCTCGCGACGCTCGGCGGCGGGAAGGCCCCGGTACAGCAGCGGCAGCTCCACGTTCTCGAGCGCCGAGGTCCGCGCGAGCAGGTTGAAGCCCTGGAACACGAAGCCGATCGCGTGGCGGCGCAGCAGCGCGCGCTGATCGCGCGACATCCGCCCCACCTCCATCCCGCGGAAGAAGTACGCCCCCGAGGTGGGCGTGTCGAGGCAGCCGAGGATGTTCATGCAGGTGGACTTTCCCGATCCACTCGGCCCCATGAGCGCCACGAACTCACCCTCGGCGATGCGCAGGCTCACGCCGCGCAGGGCATGGATGCGGGCCTGCCCCTCGCCGTACACGCGGCTCACGTCGACGAGCTCGAGCAGCGTGGATCCATCCTCGCTCGTGCCGGCGCGCGGCTCGCTCATCGCGCGGTACGCACCGCGTCCACGAGCACCGCGAGACCCGGCTGCACGTCGCCCTCGCGGATCTCGGTGAGGCGGCCGTCCGTCGCACCCGTCGAGATCTCGATCGGCTCCGGCGTCGTACCACCGCGCAGCGTCCACACGGTGCGCTTGCCGCCGGCGGCCGGGGTCGCGTTCCCCGGTGGTTGCGAAGACGGCGGGCGCGGCGGACGGGGCAACAGCGCGCCAACGAGACCGCCGCCACGCGAGCTCTCCGGCGCGAGATCCGGCGGCGTGAAGCGCAGCGCCGCGTTCGGCACGAGCCGCGCATCGCGAACCCGCTGCACCACGATCGCCGCGGTGGCCGTCATCCCCGGACGCAGCAGCAGCTCCTCGTTCTCCACGAGCAGCACCGTCTCGTAGGTGACGACCCCGCCGATCGTCTGCGGCGCGAAGCGCACCTGCGAGATCACGGCATCGAACGTGCGGTCGGGATGCGCGTCGACGGAGAACGTCGCCGGCTGACCCTCGGCCACCTGTCCGATGTCCGCTTCGTCGACGGCGACGAGGAGCTCCATCTGCGTCAAGTTCTCCGCCAGCGTGAACAACACCGGCGTCTGCAGCGAAGCCGCCACCGTCTGACCCGGCTCGATCTTGCGCTCGAGCACGATGCCGTCGATGGGCGAGGCGATCACCGCCTTCGCGAGGTTCGTGCGTGCGACGCTACGCTTGGCGAGCGCCTCCGCCTGTTGCGCACGCACGCTCTCCTCTTCGGCTCGTGCGCGGTCGTACGCGGCCTGCGCGGTATCGAGATCCTGCGGAGAGCACACGCCCGTCTTCGCGAGCTCGCGACAGCGCTCCAGGCGCAGCCGCGTCTCCGAGAGCGTGGCCCGGACGGAGAGCTCGCGCGCCTTCGCGGCCGCCACCGCCGCCTCGGCCTCGCGCAGCTGCGCCTCGAGGCGATCCGTGTCGAGCTTTGCCAGCACCTGCCCGACCGTCACGCGATCGTTGTAGTCGACCTCGACCGTGCGGATCGTGCCGGAGATCTCCGTGCCGACCTCGACGCGGTTGCGCGGCTGGAGGGTTCCCGTCGCGGTCACCGTCACCTCGAGATCGCCGCGCGTCACCTCCGCGGTCTCGAATCGATAGGCCGCACCGTCGCCCCAGGTGAGCATCGCAGCAGCGGCGAGCACGAGCGCGACCGCGGCTGCGCCCACCATCGCGCGGCGGACGAGGCGCCGGTGCCCCGACGGAGCCCGCTCCTGCTCGAGGATCTCGCGCAGATCCTCGGGAGGATCACCGGCCTTCGTCATTCTCGGGTCTCCGGACATCGTCGCTCGCAGGCGATATCGACTGGACGGCCGAGGGCGCCGCTCGGGTTACGCGCGAACGGCCGCTCGCGCGGGATCCGCCCCGCGGATGCTACCGGCCGGGTCTCGGAGGGGCTAGGCCGAGCTATCCCCCCGCTACGCGCAGGGCCACGATTACGGTGATTCCCGCACAGACCCAGCCGACGATTCGGCCCTCCCTCCGCATCTCGCGCATCGCAGTCTCCGCCCGCGCGGGAACACGAACCGGAGCGAACCGCGGAACGGCGTCCCGATACGCCTCGTAGACCTCGCCGAAGGTCCGCTCGAGCATGCGCTCCTCGGCTCGCACCACGCGGGAGTAGTGCAGGAACAGCAGCGCACCGAGCGCAAGCGACCACGCTCCAATTCCGCCCACCACGAACACGCCCATGGCGATCAGCCAGTTACCAACGTAGATCGGGTTGCAGATCCAGGCGTAGATGCCATCGGTCACGAGGTGCTTCGCGTGGAGCCTGCGCGTGTCGGAGCTCCGCCCCATCTCGATGCGAGCCGCTCCACGCAAGCCGAGGCCCAGAACCACGAGCCACGGCCCGAGCACGATCTCCCACGAGCGTAGAGGGTGATGGGCCATGAGGAGAAGCGACGCGGCGTAGAGCGGCATCGGGATCCAGCCACGCAGCCGGAAATACGTGTCGTCGTCGATTCGCGGACGAGCGAGGCGCATCAACGGAGCCTCCTCTTCGAGCGCGCGCCGACGATCACCTCGGACCCATCTCCTATCCTCGACTGCGCCACGACCCGATGCTTCTCATGGTCGAGGCGATCTTCCGCCACCTGGGCGAGTGCGAGCGCGTCGAGTGAGTCCTCGATGTGCTCCAACGTGGGCTCCGTCTCGACTGCAGCATCCCCGGGGCGCATCCAATAGGCTTTCCGGGCACCTCCCTCCACGAGGACCGTCAGCCGATCCGCCCGTCTCGCTGCGTAGTGCCGCTTCGAGTAGATCATCGTCGCAAGGCCCCCACGGGGCGGTTCCTCCTGCAGGACATCGCGACCGAAGAACGGTGCCCGCGTCGGCTCTCGCAGCAGTCCGAGAATCGTCGGTGCGATGTCGATCTGACTGGTGACCTCCTCGATGCGTCTCGCGGCGAGATGGCTCGGCGCGTAGAAGAGCGCAGGGACGCGGTACTCCTCGGAGGGCACGAGTGCTCGTCCCCGCAGGTGTATGCCGTGATCGCCCACGAACACGAAGAGTGTGTCGCGGAAGTAGGGCAGTGTGCGCGCCTCGCGGATGAATTCGCCGAGCGCGAAGTCGGCGTAGAGGAAGTTCGCGAGCTCCGCACGCTCGAAGCCGTCGGGCACGGATGCGTCGAGTGGCAACGCGGGAGCTCGCCCTTTGGGGTACTCCCACGGCGAATGCAGCGACACGGTGAGAATCGCCGCGACGAAGGGCACGCCCTGCTCCCAACGCCGCTGCAGCTCGCGGTTCGCGCGGTGAAAGAGATCCTCGTCGGATACCCCCCACCCCCCGCGGAACGACGGCCGCTCGAAGTCGCGCTCCTCGATGAAGCGATTGAATCCGTTGCCCAGAAAGAACGAGCGCATATGATCGAAAATTCCCTGCCCGCCGTAGAGGAAGAGCGAATCGTAGCCGCGCTCTGCGAGAACCGAGGCGAGGGTGACGAAGCCGGTCTGTGCCTCCGGACGACGCACGACGCTGACCCCGGGGAGAGGAGGGAACGAAGAGAGCACCGCCTCGAGACCCTGCACCGTCCGCTCACCGGTCGCGTAGCAGTTCGAGAGCAGCACTCCCTCCCGGGCGAGGGCATCGAAATCCGGTGAGAGCGCGGGCTGCCCTCCCAGGGACCCGACGAGTCGCGCGGTGAAGCTCTCCATCACCACGACTACGACGTTTCGCAGTCCCGATGCGGCATGTGCCACCGCAAGGGAATCGCCCGCCGAGCAGCCGAGATCCGCCGACGCGTGCGAGCCACCACTGCATACGAGTCGCTGGACTCGCTCTCGTGCTTCCGAGCGCGGCAGCAGTCGTTGGACGTCGGAGAGCCGCAAGGTGTCCGCTCTCCCTCGGCGCACCACCTCGTACGCCACGTTGAGCCACGCCGAACCCGTGATCTCGTTCAGTACGCGGTTGGACGAGATCGACGCTGCACTGGGATTGAGCGGTCGGTGATCGAGCGTACCCCGCGCTCCGAGAACCACGAACGCGGCGACTCCCAGCACGGCGACCGGTGGATGCACTCGCATCGTCCCATCCGGTCGCTCCAGGATCGCCGCAACGAGCGTCGCAATCGCGGCGCGCAAAAGCAGGGCGACGGCACCGCTCGCACCGATCGCTATCAGGTACGGAACGGAGACGTACCGACGGTAGATCGTGCTCCAGACCTCGGGGTCGAGCCCGTGCTCGAGCAGCAGGTAGTTCGGGCGGAATCCGTAATAGCGGAAGAACCAGAACTCGACCGGTGAGGCGAGAGCCAAGGCGCCGACGACGATCGCGACGTAGGCACCGGCGAGGCGTTGGTACCCGGACTTCGTGGACAGCAGGAAAGGGACGAGAGGTGCGGCGAAGTAGCTCGCTACGACGAGGTCGAGTCGAAGACCCACGAGCAGGGCCTCGCCCGCAAGATCGTACGGGACGGCCTCTGCACTCGCGAAAAGGGCGGCCCGCAGTATGGCGCCCATCAGGATCGCCATTGCCACGAGTGACGCGAGACTCGCTGCGACGGGAAGGGTTCTCTCTCTCGTTTCCATGCGCGAGAGGAGAACACGCGGACGTTAACACTCCGATGAGCCGCAGATTAGAAGATTCCAATCATCGAGATTCCCACCCGGCGAGGGGAAGAACCATCTCGAAACGCGCCCCACCGGGCGACGAGGCGGCGATCTCTCCGCCGTGCGCGCGCGCCACGGCGCATGCAATGGAGA
>CAZOTO010000015.1:0-36689 GCA_964582775.1 uncultured Myxococcales bacterium | reverse complement strand
GAATGACCAGATCATGAATAGCCATGGGGCCTACGAGAAGATTCTCCGAGGAATCCGCACCTGCGTATCGGATGGAATCCGCGTGAGCGTCAACATGGTCGTGACACGCCGGAACATGGCTCAGGTATACGAGACGGCCCGACTCGTGGCCGACCTCGGCGCGCAGCGAATCTTCGTCACCCGATCCGTGCCTCCGACCTATGTCGACACCCAAGCGAACGATGCGTTCACTTTGACGCCAGAAGAGCAGCTCCATGCTCTCGACGAGGCCATCCGGGCGCGCGACGACTTCGGGATCGGAATCGGATCGCTCGTGAGCTATCCGCTGTGCTTCCTGGGTGACCTCGTGCGCTACCGGGACTTCGTGGGGCGCGGATGCCCATCGCAGTCCGGCCATCGCATGAGCATCAACGCAAACGGCGACTGCCACGTCTGTGTTCACGAGGAGGAGGGGTATGGAAACATCTTCGATACGCCCCTCGCCGAGATCTACCAGACCCGCATGCGCCGATGGCACGATGGAAGCTACCACTTCGACGGCTGCCGGGGCTGCCCGTACCTGAACATCTGCGAGTCTGGCTGCAGCATGAGCGCGCTCGGGCACTCTGGCAACCGCGCCGCAAAGGATCCCCTGTTCGTCGGCCCTCACGCATTCACGCATCACTTCGAGATGACCCAGGACGAGGGGGTCCTGGCGGCGATCGATGCGGGACTGCGATTCTTCGCGCCCAAGCGCCTGCGCTTCCGCCGGGAGAATGGCTTCCACCTGATCAACGTGCGCTGGGCGAACTGCTTTCCCATCGAGGACGAGATCGCCGAATTCCTGATGCGACATCGCGACAGCGGAGAGAGCTTTTCCCTCCTCGACATCGGCACCCAGCATCGGAGGCTTCTCGCGCATCTCCTCGCGAAGGATGCCATCGAGGCTCCCACGTACGTTTCGACGCTGTCCGATCGAGCGCGGCTCGGACTCAGCGTGAACATCGACGCGCTTCCGGAATTCGTGCGATGATCGAAGTCGATTTCGAGCGGCAGTTCGAATTCGAGAACGGATTCTATGCGACGGCTCCCGTCCATCGGATCAGCAAGTTCGTCGCACACCTCGATCTCTTTCGGCGCTCCTCGGGCCTTCCCGGCGAGATCGTCGAATGTGGCGTCTTCAAGGGAAACTCGCTCTTCCGCTGGATCAAGCTCCGCTCCCTCCTCGAGAACCCATTCAGTCGTCGCGTGATCGCCTTCGATGTCTTCGGCGAGTTTCCGGACGGAGACTACGAGCCGGATCGCATCCTGCGAGAGCGCTTCATCGCAGAGGCGGGAAGCCGCGGGATCGGAGTCGAGAGGATGCGCGAGGTGCTCGCGCATCACGATCTGGACGTCAACGTCGAGCTCGTCCCGGGAGACATCCTTCGAACGGTCCCGGACTACCTCCAACGGGTCCCGCAGCTCAAGATCTCCCTCCTTCATATCGACGTCGATCTGTACGAGCCCACGAGAGTTGCCCTCGAGGTGCTGTTTCCACGGGTCGTCGCCGGGGGCATCGTCGTGCTCGACGACTACGGCGCATTTCCGGGAGCCAACCGCGCGATCGACGACTATCTACGAGACCGGCCCGAGCGCGTCCAGAAGTTGCCCTTCGCGAACGCCATCTCTTTCATCGAGAGGCAGGGCTGAGGATCCTCGACGCATCGTACGCGCCGCTGCTCGAGACGCGGGCGTAGATCTGCGCAAGCCGATTCGCGTGGGTGCGCACCGATCGCTGGGTGACGACGTGTGCTCGCGCCCTCCGTGCCAGGTCCTCGCGGAGCCATGGGTCGCGCACGAGCCGGTCGATGGCGTCGAGCCAGACGTCTTCCTCGGGTCCAACGAGCCACCCCGTACGGCCGTGCTCGATCGACGCCCGGTACGGCTCCACGTCGGAGAAGATCGCGGCGATACCGCAGGCCGAATACTCGAGCCACTTGATGTCGCTCTTTGCTCGATTGAACGGATGATCCACCAAGGGGACCAGAGCGAGATCGAGTCCGAGGCTTGCGAGGCGTGCCGCATAGGTGACGTAGTCGGGAACCGGATCCAGGATCTCGATCCCCTCGACGTCGCGCAGTCGCGGCGTCGTGCAGCCCATCATGACGATGCGAATGCGATCGCCGAAGCGCTCGAGCGCGCGCAGGATCGCCCCCTCGATCATCCGGATGTCACCCTCGTGCGTGGGCGTGCTCGCGCATCCGATCGTCACGCGATGGTCCGGCACCGACGCGGGAGCCTCGAACAGCGCTGGATCGACCAGGTTCGGAACGACATCGACTCGCGGGTTCCAGCGCGCGAAGGATCGAGCGAGGGCGGGGGTGCTCACGGTGACGAGACTCGCCCGGCGGGCAACGGACTCGATTCCGGGCGCGGCTGCGCGTCCCAGCTCGCGATGCGGATTCCACTCCGGAAGATCGGTGAGGAGATCGTCGGTCTCGTACACCATGGGCTTCCCGAGCGCGAATACCCGGTCGATCGTCTCCATCGCCCACGGAAGAGGAACGAACCGCTGCAGAACGATCACGTCCGCGCGGCGCAGGGCAGCGAGGTCGATGTCGACTCGATCCGGCTGGCGCCGAACGGCCCAGTCGAGATCGCACGGGATCGGGGAGGCCCGCAGGGGAAGTCCCAGCCGGATCATCGCGCACGCGTGCGCAGGATCGTCGAGGGAAAGAACCGCGACGCGAACGGGGGGATCGAAGCGGCAGGCCGAGGGAGCCCGATCGGTTTCGCCAGGGTACACGAGCCCTTCTCGGCTCGACCTGCGTACCGCCTTAGCGGCTCGCGTGGGCTTCGTCTGCGGCCCCGAACGCCCTCTCGGCTGCCAGGAACCCGAACGTCATCGCCGGCCCGATCGTCCCCCCCGCGCCCGGATACGTATCGCCCATGACGGAGGCCGACGAGTTTCCCGCCGCGAAGAGACCCGGAATCGGTTCACCGCTCGTCGATTGCGCGCACGCGTGCGCGTCGATCCGCACGCCCCCCTTCGTGCCCAGATCCCCCGGATACACCTTCACCGCATAGAACGGCGGCCGCTCGACCGGCGCGAGGCAGGAGTTGGGCTTCACGTGCGGGTCGCTGTAGTAGCGGTCCGTGAGGCTCTCCCCGCGATGGAAGTCGTCGTCCTTCCCGCGACGGGCCTGCGCATTGAAGCGGGAGACGGATGCCTCGAGGCCGGTCGGATCCACTCCGATCTTGTGCGCGAGGTCGACGAGCGTCGGCGCGCGCACGAGGAATCCGTCGAGGATCGGCGGCGCAAGCATCGAGTCGGGCTGTGTCGACCCCGGACGCACCGGCCCCACCGGATAGCGGCGCCGGAAGGTCGCATCGAAGATCAGGTGCGCGGGGATCGCCGACACTCCGGTGTGATGTGCCGCGTACGTCGCCTTCACGAAGTCGTTGTACGGGGTCGACTCGTTCAGGAAACGCCGGCCCGCCTGATTCACCAGAATGGATCCCGGCAGGCCCTTCTCCATGACGATCACGCGGGGGATCGGTTCGTCCGGAACCTTGAAGACGGGACACCACCAGGCGTCGTCCATGAGATCGAGCGCCGCACCGATCGACTCGGCGATGCGGATCGCATCGCCCGTGTTCGCTTCGCATCCGGCCGCCCAGTCGCTGCCGACCGGCGCCCGTTGGTACCGACGGCGCATCTCGGCGTTGTGCTCGAAGCCACCCGCAGCGAGCAGGACACCGCGGCGGGCCTCGATCGCGAGCGTACGCCCCTCGCGCTCGACGATCGCACCCCGGACACGACCGCTCTCGACCACGAGATCCCGCAGCGGCGACGAGAGCCAGACGGGCACGTTCCGATCCCGCAGCGACAGACGAAGCCGTGCGGCGAGCGACGCCCCGAGCGTGTAGCGCGTGTTGCCCGCACGCTGCAGTCTCGCGCGAACGTTCAGGTAGTAGCCCGCGAACTGCCGGCCGAAGATCGCCAATCGAGGCCAACCGCCCGTGAGCATGGGCCGCACTTCCGACGCCTTGAAGCTCAGGAACGGCAGGGCTCGCGCATGCTCGAACGCAGGCTGTTGGTGGACCCGGTCGTCGCCGAGCCGCAGCGCCTCGAACGCAGGGGGCTCGATCGTGCGCGCACCGGGCTTGCCGCCCGGCGCCTCGGGGTAGTAGTCCGCGTAGCCCTGCACCGGCTCGAACTCCACCCAGGAGCCGCGCGCCAGGTATTCGACCATGCGTGGCGCGCCGTCCAGGTACGCCTCGAGGCTCGCACGCGGGGTACGCCCGCGCGTGATGTGCTCGAGGTAGACGAGGCCCTCCGCGCGCGAGTCGCGCACGCGCGTGCGCGCGAGGAGGGGGTGGTTCGGTACCCAGATCGCGCCGCCCGACATCGCCGTCGAGCCGCCGTACTTCGCCGACTTCTCGACGACGAGCGTTCGCATTCCGAGGTCGGACGCGCGCAGTGCCGAGGTCATGCCCGCCGCGCCGGACCCCACGACCAGCCAGTCGACCGACTCGTCCCACCGCGTCATGGGAGCGCTACGCCCGGCACCGGCCTACTCGACTTCGATCGTGGCGGCGCGGATCTCGAGCCGCTCCTTCGTACGTCCACTGGGCGATCCCGCCTGTTCGAGCTCCTCGAGCGTGCGCCGGCCTCCGGACACCCGCCCGAACACCGTGTGATTCCCATCGAGATGCGGGGTGGGCACGAAGGTGAGGAAGAATTGGCTGCCGTCGGTGCCGGGACCGGCGTTCGCCATGCTGAGCACTCCGGGCGCATCGTGCCGCGCGCGAGCCGCGTGCTCGAACTCGCCGGGATACTGGTAGCCGGGCCCTCCCATGCCCGTGCCCGTCGGGTCGCCGCCCTGCGCCATGAAGCCGGGAATCACGCGATGGAAGATCGTTCCGTCGTAGAAGCCGAGCCGCGTGAGATAGATCGTGCTCGACACGTGCATCGGCGCGACATCGGGCCAGAGCTCGATCACGAGCGGACCCTTGTTCGTGTCGAGCTTCCACAGGTAGCGCTTCTCGGCATCGAACGAGACCTTGGGCGGCTTCGCGAGCTTGCGCTTCCAGTCCGGCTTGGACGTGTCGACCTTCTGCGACGCGATGAACGCATCGATCTGCGCGAGCGCCGGATCCCCCTTCTTCTCTTCCACTGCTGCCTTCTCCTTCTGGCTGCCCGCGGGCGCCTCCTGTGCAAGACCCGGCGTGCACCATGCCGCGAGCATCACGCAGGTGATTCGTCGTAGCATCTTCGAGCGTCTCGAAGCCCCGATCATCGCTGTCCCCCCACTCCGGCTTCCCCCGCCGCGTTGCGACCCATCTGCGCGGAGCGCCCGGAAGCCGCGTGACGCCGCTCGCGCTCCCGCTTCTCCAACGCGAGCCGGAGCCGGTGTACCGTACACGAACTCGGCTCGCCCGTGGCTCTCTGCTCCTGGTCGCGCTGGAAGCGCGCGATCGCATCGCGGGCGCGCCCGTCGAGAATGCCATCCACGGTACCCGTGCCGTAGCCGAGCACGCCGAGTCCACGTTCGATCCACTCCGCGCGCGCCCGTTCCCCGGAAGGCGGGCGCGAATCCAACGTGTTCGCGGCTCCTCCTTCGGACGGCTCCCCTTCCTCGGCCGTGGCGCGAAGCATCTCGCGATGCAGCAGCATCCGCGAAACCACCGCACGGTTGCGATGACCGAGTGCGACGCGGATCGGTGTCGCCCCGCTCCGGCGCTCCGCCTCGGGGTCCGCACCACTGTCGAGAAGGAGCTCGACCGCCTCCGAATGGCCGCCCGCAGCCGCCAGATGGAGCGGTGTCGAGCGCTCCAGGTTCCGCGCGTCGGGATCGGCGCAGTTCCCGGTGAGGATCCGCACGACCGGGACGTGCCCGAAGCGAGCCGCAAAGTGCAGCGCCGTATCCCCCCCCCGGGTGGACGCGTCGACTCCCGCCCCTTGCTCGACCAGCAGGCGAACCCCTTCGGTCCAGCCGGCCCGCGCGGCGACGATCAACGCCGTCTCGCCGTATGCACCCGTGGAGTCGATCGGTACCCCCTGCGCGAGGAGCGCAGCGACGCGCAGATCATCCCCGGCGACCGCGGCCCGGAGGATCTCCGGATCCTCCGCACCCGCCACCGACGGCGCCGACACCAGCAGAGCCAAGAGGACCCACGATTTGTGGCGGAGGAACAACGGCACCCCTCTTCTCGAGCCCGGATCTCGAGCTCGGAGCGCCCTACTCTACCGCCGTCTTTCCGCTCGGGCACGCGCACGCACCCGCCCGAGCGCGGCCAGCTCGAGTCGTCGACGGAGAGCCGCAGGGGCGATGCGCGGTGGATTCGGATCACCCTCCGTAGAAGGTCTTCTCCCCGAGATCCGCCAAGGTGAGCGTGGACGCGTCGGGCCTGCCCTCGATCGATGCGCGCAGCGAAACCGCGACGACCTCACCGAATACTGCCGAGTGGTCCCCGCGCTCCACCGTCTCGACCACGCGGCACTCGATCGCCGCGATTCCGGACTCCAGGATCGGAACCCCCGTCTTCCCCGCGCGGAAGCGCTCTCCTCCGATGCGATCGCCTTCACGCTGTACCGGCTTGAAGAATGCGAAGGCGACCGGCTGCTGGCCCTTCCCGAGGACGTTCAGAGCGAAGCTGCCCGCCGCGTGGAGGATGTCGTGCGTCGCGGAGTCCCTCTTCACGCCCACGACGACCAGCGGGGGCTCGAACGAGATCTGGGTGAGCCAGTTCACGGTCGAGGCGGCCACCCGCCCCTCGCCGTCCTCGGTGCTCAGCACGTACAGCCCGTAGGGGATCGCTCTCAACGCCGTCTTCTTGTCGTTCGGGTCCATCCAGGCTCTCCTCCCTGTTCCGGGAATCGTTCGCGAATCGAGTCTTCCCTATATCGAATGGACCTGCCATAGGGCAATCCGGCAGAACGCCGAGCCCAGAGAACCTCAGCCGCTGCGCTCGTCGCTCGAGACCCGCTCCAGCGCTTCGCGATCGAGGATCCTCACCCAGCCCACTCCGCCCTCGATCCAGCCGGCCTTCTCGAAGCTGCGCAAGACGCGGATCGCCGTCTCGACCGTGGTACCCGCCGATTCGCCGAGGGCCTTGCGGGTGGTCTCCAGGCGATCGCCCCGCGCAGCGTCGAGCATCACCCGCGCGAGCCGTGCGGGAACGCTCTTGTTGGCGAAGTCACAGAGGCGGTCGTGCGCGCTCCGAAGGCGAACCGCCACGATGCCGAGGATCTCGAGGGCCATGCCCGGCTCGTCCCGGAGCAGATCCCGGAGCAAGCGACGCGACGCCATCCACGCCTCACCGGCGACGATGCCTTGCGCACTGTCGGGATACGCTCCCTCGTCGAGCAACGCCGCGACGCCGAAGATGGATCCGGGCCGCAGGTGCTCGAGCGTCGTCACCCGGCCATTGGCGTTCGCCTTGATCGTCCGCACCTCTCCCGAACGCACGATCCACAGGTGATCCGCAGGCTGCGTCTCGAGGTACAGGTGCTCTCCGGCAGCGAAGCGACGCAGCCCGAGACCCGCAGCGGCTCGTTCGAGGCATTTCGGCGAAAGAGCGTTGAACAGCTCCGCCTCCTCGAGCCGAATTCCCGCCACACGAACTCCCCCTGCTCCCCTATTCTTGCCGATTCGCTCGACCCGATCCCTGGCGAAGGGCGGCGCAGAGCCGCCTCCTCGCGTCACGCCATCCCCCGGAGCACGGGGCCTCGCTGGATCCCGGCCTACGCTACCACGCGGAATGCTTCTCGGAAGTCCGGAGCGCCGTCATGCCGCCCCGCCACGTCTGCAATGCGCCCCCCGGCCCACCCTCTCCCTTCCGCCTATGACGTGAGTCATATGGCCTCAGCTTCCGACCCCGTAGGATCGGCGCACCCATGACAGACGAGAACCTCGTACCCCGAAGGGGCGAGCGCCTTCCGGCGGATCGCTGGCGACAGGAGCACAGCGAGATCGACGCCCTCCTGTCCGCCGTCGAGTCTGCGCTCGGCCGATCCGACGCACGAGAGGCGCACGCGCGAATCGACACCCTGCGCGAGGTGATGGACGCGCACTTCCGCTTCGAGGAGGCGCTGTACTTCCCTCTCATCGAGAAGCTTTGTCCCGCACAGAGCACGTCGGTCGAGGGAGCGCTGCAGGGCCACCGCACGGTGCGGGAGATGCTCGGGGAGCTGCAGGCGAGCGTGGCACGCGGAGACCTCGGCCCCTCGCGCGAGCGGCTGAGCTCGCTCATCGATCACGTGGGCCTGCACGAGCAGCTCGAGCTCGGCATGATCGCGGCCCTGCAGCAAGCGGGCAGCCGCTGAACGGCGCACGCTCTACGTTGCGAGCCGCACGCGAAGTCCCAGGGACTCGATCCGCTGCGCAAGCGAGCGAAGCCATTCGGCGGGAAGGGCCTCGACGCGATCGCCTTCCGGGGCATGCGGCGGACGGGCCAGCGTGTACAGCAGGACCCCCTCGAGCGGCGTGCCGTCGGCGACGAGCCCCTCCAGGCAGCGCAGATACGCGTCGACCTCCTCCGCGCTCGGGACCACGCCTGCCTGTGCGATCATGCACGTCTGGATCCACGTGCGACAAAGACGCGCGGCTCTTCGCAGCCGTTCGAGGTGACGCTGCGGGTCGAGCGGCGTGGACGAGATCCGACGCATTCCCTCCGGCGTCACGCTGTCGAGCTTGAACCAGACCTCGCCTCCGAGCGCGGCGAGCCGACGAAGCCCCTCCTGGACCGCAGGCCGATCCACGAGGGATCCGTTCGTGATCAGCACCAGCGCCGGCGCGGGATCGATCGAGAGCGCACCCAGCACGCGGCCCACGGTCTCGATCGCCTCCACGAACTGGGGAGAGCTCGTCGGCTCGCCGTCTCCCGAGAACGCGACATCGCGCAGGATCCGCATCCCCTCGGGTACCCTGCGTTCGAGGAAGTCCCCGTGGACGATCTGCTCGAGCAGCGCGCGAAGCTCTTCCTCCAGGCGTTTTAGGTCGATCTCCGGACCGGAGCCGCGCACCAGATCCGGCACCTGGCAATACACGCAGTGCCAGTTGCATGCGCGATTGGGGTTGAGGTTGATGCCGACGGAGAGGCCGCCCGCACGGCGCGACACCACCGCGTACACGTACGTCATGCCCAACACGCCGCGATCGTGATCCGTCGTGCCGAGCGCTCGCGGGTGCGACGTCGCGTTCGATTTCTGCATGAAGGCTCCCGTCATGGGATAAGCTTAGGGTGCCCCCTCGCCGCCACCAAACCGCAGGAGCAACCGATGCACGTACCGTCGAGCCTCGAATCCAAGCTGATCCGGACCCTCACCCTGATCGGGGCGATCGCCGTGACGGGAATCCTCACGATCGTTCCCTACCGCTTGTACACGCGGGACATCCGCCACGCGAAGGTCGAGGCCCACCGCCTGTCGAGCCTGATCCACATCGCGCTCTCGGATGCGCTGCGCAGAGAGGAGGACGTGACCGACCTGGTGAACCGGCTCCATGCCATCACCGACTTCGATCTCGCGCTGCGCAAGCTCGCTCCCGACGAGGAAACGAACGCCAGGATCGCGCGCCGTGCACAGAGCAGTCCTCCCTTCGGAACGGATCTGTACTACACGACGCCACCGATCCTCGACGGGAAGGGAAGCATGTGGCTCGCCGAGATGCACTTCGATCTCTCGTCGATGAAGCGTGAATCGATCCGGCTGATCATCGACCTCGTCCTGGCGGTCGTGCTGGGCTCGCTGGCCTTCTCGGTGGGCATCTTCTTCCTCGTACGCAACACCCTGCTCGTACCGCTGTGCAGGCTCACCGGGTACGTCGAATCGCTGCGGCCCGAGGACGAGATCCGCGAGATTCCCGAGTTCTCGAGCCGTGAGATGCACGATCTCGCGCACGCCCTCCACCAAGCCTTCCAGATCCGGCGGCCGCCGCGCTCCTAGGACGCCGAGCCCGCCCGGCAGGACGTCTGTGCCGTGCGGAACGAAGAGTGCCGCTCAGGGGAGATCGCCGCGCCGGAACAGGGCGAAGCCGAGCCCCGCCGAGAGCGCGCCCAGCGCGAGCGGATAGCCCATCGCCCACGCCAGGTAGAGCGGATAGCCGAACGTATCCAGGATCACGAACGCGGAAGGCCCGAGGAGAATGAGCTTCGGATCGAACAGGATCATCGCCGCGGTCCGGAACACCTGCAGGGGATTCGCGAGCGCGATGCCCACGGCGAGCTCCGGATCGATCCGCCCCTGGATCAGCACCCCAAGGAGAATCAGGTCCAAGAACAACACGAGAACGAGCCACACGAGGAACGCCGCTCCCTGCGCCACATCGATCGACCGCGAGAGAACGGAGACGAGCATCCCGATGCCCAGGAAGCACCCACACAGCCCCGCGAGAAGTCCGGTGTACGCCCCGAACAGGGCCCACGGCACGGCAATCCCGGTCCACGTCGCCCAGCCCGCCGCACCGAGCATGGCGAGGAACACCGGAGAGAACACGGCCGCGAAGCGCCCGACCAGCTTCCCCCAGTACCAGCTCCCGAGACCCACCGGAAGCGACAGCAGATACTCGACGACTCCGGCCTCACGATCCCCGGCCACGGAGCGCACGGTGGTGACCAGCAGGAAGATGGGAAGGATCGCCATGCACAGCTGGATGTACGTGACGAGCAATCTCGACAGACCCAGGAAGCCGAGCACACGCGATTCCGTGAGCCCGAAGGTGAAGAGAAGAACGACGACACCGCCGAAGATCGCGGAGTAGACCAGGAACCAGCGCGCACGCATCGACTCGGAGAGGTCGAGAAGCGCGGTCGACCAGAGCTGCGACATCAGTGCACCCCTTCCGCATGATCGTGCACGGCGGGCGCCCTCCTTCGCGTCGAACGCTCGCGGGCCATCTCGAGCGCGCGCGCGCGAACCTGCGCGAGATCGAGCGTGGACTCCGATCGCTCCGCCACCGCACCGAAGCCATAGTCCATGGGTGTGCGCTCGACGCCGACGAAGCCGGCCCTGCGCGCATCGAGCCAACGCCCGTCGCGATGATCCGCGACCCAGATCTCGGCCGGCTCGTCCCCCTCGATCCCGCGACCGTCCAGCCAGACGAGCGCGCACCCGATGTCGTCGAACTTCGCGACCCGTCCGCGCGGCTCGAGGCGAATCTGCGCCGCGAAGCGGCGATCGCTCAGCGCCATGCGACAGAGCTCGCACGCGTCGCGGTCCCAGTGGATTCCGACCGGTCCCGTCTTCGGATCTCCACAGGCGACGAGCCATGCGGCACACCACCACACGGCGAGCAGCCGCATCGAACGCAGCTCGCTCATGGATTCCTCCTCTCGCTCATGGATCGCTCCTCGAGGGAGAGCCCCTCGATCAGGCCCGAGTACCGCGAGAGCAGACCCAGGAAACGCAGGCGATCGGCGCCAGCGATCGTCCCCTGCCACGACAGGCCATCCCCGCCGTCGCGCAAGTGCCAGCTCTCGAGCGCCAGCGCCGCCGCGGGCTCGCGACGGGACAGCCGCAAGTGACAGTCGAGCAACGTGTCGAGGCGCGCCGGATCCGCCACCCGATCGTCGAGAACGACACGCCCCTGGTCGAGCTCCACGACGCGATTCACCAGCGACGCGACCTCGTCCAGGCGATGGCTCGAGAGCAGCATGACCCCGCTCGCGTCGCGCTCCGCCAGCAGCTCGAAGAACATCCGCCTCCCTTGCGGATCGAGATTCGCAGCGGGCTCATCGAGGATCAGCACGTCCGTCTCGCGGCCCAGCGCCACCGCGATCAACAGCTTCTGCTTCTGCCCTCCCGAGAGCTTCACGAACGGCTGTCGCCACTTCTCGCGCGGATCGAGGCCCAGGCGCCGCGCGATCTCCTCCATGCGCGAAGGGTCTGCACCACACAGGCTCGCGGCGTAGTGGAGGAGCTGCCCGACGGCGAGACCGAGCGGAGGGGGCACCTGCGGAACGAAGCCCACACGGCGCAACACCTCGGTACGAGCCGCGCGCGGCGCGAGACCGCGAATCTCGATGCTTCCCTCGCACACGTACTCGCCTAACAGGCAGCGGATGAGCGTCGTCTTGCCCGCGCCGTTCGCCCCGATCAGCGCGACCCGATCGCCATCGGCGAGACCGAGGTTCACCGCATCGAGAACGCGATGGCGTCGGAAGGTCTTCGACAAGTTCTCGATTCGAATCATCGCATCGCGATTCCAGCTAGAGGAGCTTGCTCAGGCCCTTGATCTCGAAGTCGAGTGAGTTCGTCGGGCACACATCCACGCAGAGTCCACAGCGCGTGCAGTCGGGTCCGATGTCGACCTTCACGTCGGGCGACCGTCCCTTGATCGTCATGTCGAGCACGTGCGGCACCTCGCACACCTTGCGGCACTCGCCTTCGTGCCGGCACGCCTCCAAGTCGTACACGACCCGCACCGGAGCGATCGATCCGAACATCCCATAGGTGAGCCCGATCGGGCAGACGTACCGGCACCACGCCCGTCGCGAGTAGAGGATCTCGAAGAGCAACAGGAGCACGACCCATCCCAGAGCGAGACTCGGCCCGTAGATGAGCGCCCGGCTGAGGATCCCGATCGGGTTGAGCGTGAGGAAGAGCGTGTAGCCCGAGAGGAGCGCCATGGCCGCGAACAGGGCCCAGAACACGGGCCGGATGCCCCGATGGAAGGCGTGGTCGCGAACGATTCCTCGCTCGGCGAGCGCCACGTGCAAGCGCTCTCCGAGCTCGGCCACGAAGTGGTACGGACAGGCCCAGGAGCAGAACGTTCGCCCGCCGAGGAGGATCCACACGACGGCGGCCGTGACCAGGCCGATCGCCAGATTCACGAAGAGGTGGCCGTGCGCCAGCACCACGAGAAGGCTCGAATACACGTCCGCCAGGTGGAAGCCCAGGAAGCGCGAAGCGGTCAGCGATCCCTCGAGGATCTGGATGTCGATCCAGAACGAGAGCGTGAACAGCAGATTCACCCCGAGGAGCACCGCCCAGCGGCGGTTGCGCCACTTGTTGGTGTTGCGCCCCTCGGCGATCTCGCGCAGCACGTCGGCCCGGCGCGTCTTTCCGCGCTTCGCCTCGTACATGGCGACGGCCGCATCGGAGATCGTCTCCGGTTTCCTCGGAGCACGCCCGAACATCACGGCAAGCCAGTCCAGATAGCGGCTCACGCGTGCGTCCTCCTCGGCTCGCGCACGTCTACGACGATTGCCGGCGGGTCGGGAGGGCAAATCATCTCGCAGACCCCACATCCTACGCACCCGTCGCGCACCTCGGGAATGCGGTACGACTCACCGTCGGCCGTCGTTTGCGTGATCAGCCCCAGCGCCGAGGCGCCAATCGGACACTCGATCACGCACAGGTCACACAGCGGGCGATCGTACGGATGGTCCCGCACCGGAATCGGGTGCCATCGGTCGATGGGCTCGTAGCGAAGCCGCCCCTCGTGCTCCTCCCCCCGGGCGCGGCCGGAGAAGCCCTTGCCCTGCCGCGCCAGACAGCTCTCCGGCCGGGCGAGCCGCGCGATGCCCATGTCGACCTCTTCCTTCGCTCCGATGGAATGATCCAGCGCACCCGTCGGGCAGGCCAGGATGCAGGAGAGCGCATCACACGAGAAGTCGCAGGCCTGGTCCCGTACCTCGATGTAGGGAGTCCCCAGGCCCAGTCCGTCCGACGCATCCGCCAGGCGGATCGCCTGCACGGGACAAACCTGCACGCATTGCCCGCACTTGATGCAGGAGCCCAGGAAGTCCTTCTCCTCGAGAGCCCCGGGCGGACGCAGCCGCGCGCGCCACCTTCGCACGATGGGCAGCCACGCGAGCGGCTGCAGCAGCGCGAGACCTGCCACCGCGAGTGCCGATCGCAGCAGCGTGCGCCGCTCCTCCTCCTTGCGGGAGCGCTTCTTCGGCGCCGGGCGCCGATTGCGCGGCCGCAGGAGGCTCGCCTCGGGATCGCTCGCACTCACCGCGCGGACTCCTCGGCGCGGTCGAAGCGCGGCGCCTCGTCGCGAAGGACGAGGATGGGCTCGGAGAACGGGGCGAGCCGCTGAAGGAAGTCGATCGCCTCGAGGACCGGAGCGCCGCGGAAGAACTCCGCCGCAGGAGTGTGCATCCACAGGCGATCGGAGTACGCGCGAACCTCGTGCGGCGTGTCCCCGACGTCGTTCGCATCGCGATCGAATCCCTGATACTCGTCCCAGTGGTTTCCGCTCCAATCGTTGCGGGTCGCTCCGCCGCCCCCACGCACGGCCACCTGGCTGAAGTTCCCTACGAAGCGGTTGCCGCGAATCACGTTCCCCGGCCAGTCGCTGTGGAAGACGATCCCGACGCCGTTGTACGCGACGTCGTTCGACAGGATGCGGTTCTCCATGTCCGGCTGATAGGGGGACACATCGAGGTAGATCCCCGTCGCACAGCCGATCACCGCGTTTCGCTCGATGCGTACGCCACTCGATTCCTTGAGTCCGACGCCCATCCCGCTCGCATCCGCGCAGTGGACGATCCGATTGTCCCGAACGATGACGCCCTCGCTGTACATGAGGAAGACGCCCACCGTGCTGTCGGCGAAATCGTTGCGCTCGACCCGGTTCTCCTCCGAGTACATGAAATGCAACGCATAGCGGCCCCTGCGCACGCGATTGCCCGCGATCGTATTCTGGCCCGAATACCAGACCACCATGTCGCGCGAGTCTTCGATCTCGTTGTCGAGGATCTCGTTGCCGCGGCCATACCACACGCGAATCGCGTCGCCGCGCATCCCCATGTCCGCACTCTTCGAGCGCACGCGGTTGCTCCGCACGACGTTGCGATTCGATTGCGCCAGATCGATTCCGAACAGACAGTCCTCGATCACGTTGTCCTCGATCACGTTGTCGTGACCGCGGACGTGGATCGCGGCATCCACCTTGTCGTGCCGGTGGCCCGATCCGGTGATCTTCAACCCGCGCAACACGACACCGCTCGCGCGGATCGAGACGACCGTCCCGGTCCCCCCGCCGCGAATCTCGACCCCGCCGGCCCCGTCGATCCGCATCTCGCGCCGGACGGTAACCGGGCCCGCGTAGACGCCGGGCTCCGGCCGCAGCTCTCCTCCTGAAGGCGTCCGGTCCACGAGATCCTGGAATCGCGGATAGGGATTCGCCCAGGCAAGGGACGGGACGAGCAGCACCGCCCCCAGGAAGAAGCGAAGCCGGCGCTTCGAGCTCATTGCCCGCTAGCCGCGGCCTCGTTCAGCTTCTTGCGGCGAAGCAGGGTTCCCATCACGAGGAGGAACGCCGTCGCCAGAAGAAGCGCGAACCCGTAGTGGGGATACGAATACGTGCTGAACTGCGCGACCTTCCCCTGCCCCAGGACGGTCGGCATGAAGGGCTTCACCGTGAACGCGGCCCAGGGATGGAGGTTGTGACCGAACCACCAGAGCCATGCCGAGAAGTCGATCACGAAGATGGCCGGCAGGAGGATCGCCGGCATCCCGAGCAACCACCAACCCGGTCCGGCATAGAGCACGGACGCGACCAGCAGGAGGCCCATCCCGATGAACAAGTAGGGCGCCAACGCGAACTCCACCCGCGCCCCCTGCTCGATGGGATGCATGCCGATGTAGTGGTTGATCGTGTTCATCTCGTGCACGCAGTCGAGCGCCTCCTCTTCGTACACCTCCTCGCGACCCACCAATTCGCAACCGTTCCGGACACCATCGAAATGCATGTGGATGCGCACTCCGTGGGGAAAGGTGTGCTCCGGATACTGGGGCGCCTTCAGGGACACCCACCAGATCGGCGAGAAGTAGGCGGCAGCCAGCAGCACGAGACTCGCCGCGACGATGGCCGCGTAGATCCCCGTGCCCTTGCTCCGAGTGGAGTCCATACCTCACACCTCCTCGCCGATCCGTCGCTGTATGGTGTACCTCTACTTCTTACCCTTTGCCTCGCCCTCGGGCCAGCGCAGGCGCGAGACGAAATCCGACACCGCATCGATCTGGGCATCGCTGAGGCCGGCGAGTGCAGACAGCATCTCGGGGTTCGCCTTCTTGCGGGTTCCCGACTTCATGTCCGTGAGCTGGCGCTTCACATACAGGTACTGCTGGCTCGCGATCGCCGGGAACACGCTCGCAGCGTCCCCCTGGCCCTTGTCGCCGTGGCATCGCTCGCAGCTCTCCTTGTAGATCTTCTCCCCGGCGGCGAGATCGCTGCCCGGTCCCTTGCCGTTCGTGCTCTGGACCGGGAGGGACTCGATGTACGCCGCGACGTCCGCGATCTCCTGGGCATCCACCAGCTGCTTCGCCATCGGGATCATCATCAGGTTCTCGCGATTCCCGGTTCGGAAATCGATGAGCTGCTTGATCACGACTTCGGCATGCTGGCCCGCAAGCTGCGGATAGATTCCGTCCTCGGATCCGGATCCGTTCGGCTTGTGACAAGCCGCGCACTGGAAGAAGATCTCCTCACCAATCGAGGGGTCGGGCTCGAGCGCCGCGGCTTCCGCGATCTCCGCCTTGGCCTCCTCGACCCATGCGTCGTTCTGCGCACCCGCGCGCACCGAGCCCGCAACCACACCCATCGCAAGAGCCGCTGCCGCGACCGTCGCCTTCCGCATCCACGCTCCACGATTCATGATTCCACGCCTCCATTCCCGTTTCACTCGATCCAGCAGCGGGCGATCCACCCCGCTCTACCCACCTGTTCCGTTCGACGCACCAGAGGGGATCCTCGTTCGCACTCGAACCGCGACGGCCACGAGCGCCTCCGAAGCCGAAGGCCAGGGAGTCCCACGAACCGTGGCCGCGCACCGTTGCGACCGAGCCTTTCGCCCCCGCGGTGTCCTTCGAACCATGCCATCGCCCGGGTGACAGGGATCCCTCTCACCCGGGCGAGCCGAACACACCCACGCGTCCCCGGGAATCGAAGCCCCCGGGGTGCCGTGCTACGACGTCACCTCGATACGGGCTTCGCTCCATGCTGCTCCAGGAAGCCCTTTGCCCGCACCCCTGCGTCGGCAGCCTTCACTTGGTACTGCCACCACTGGCCCGCCCAGAGCGTCGCGTTGTGCCAGTCCTGCCGGCTCGCGGCAGCTTCCGCCTTCTGCTTGGCGTCGTCGATCTGCGCGAGCTGATCCGTCGCATCGTTCACGAGCTCGACCACCTCGGGGAAGTCCTCGTAGTTCACGCTCTTGATGTAGGCGACCACCGAGTCGATCGTCGCCTGCGTCTCCAGGTTCGCCTTCACCTGCTTCTCGTAGTCGGCCTGCGCGTACTGTGCCTTCGCACCGAGCTTGCCGACCGAGGCCTTGTAGTTCTTCGGCTTCACGAGGACGTAGCCCTGCATCTCGAGATGGAGCGCGGAGCAGAACTCGGTGCAGTAGAACGGGAACACGCCCGGCACGCTCGCGACGAACGTCACGGTCGCCGTCTCGCCCGGCTCGAAGGAGCCGTGCACGTTGTACTTGTCCACCGTGAATCCGTGCGTCTGATCCTGTGCGCGCTCGAAGTTGGTGAGATGGATCGTGACCTCGTCGCCCTCTTCCACCTCGATGATCTCGGGCGTCACGTGCGAGCGGACGAGCGATCCGAACACCCGCACCTTCTTTCCGTCGCGCTCGATCCGCTCCTCACCCGGCCGGATGGCGAACTCCGAGCGCTCCCCCGTGCGGGTGTTCGTCCCCGACCTATAGCGGATGGCGGGCTTCAGCAGATCGGCACGAATCGCCTGAGCATAGTGCGGCTCGCCCAGCGGAAGCGGCATGTCGTAGATGACCGCCATCTTCTCGCCGGTGACGTCGATCAGCTGATGATTCTGCGGGTGCAGCGGGCCCACCGGATTGAAACGATCGATGGCGAGCTTGTTGAGCGCCACCACGTACTTCCCCTCGGGAGCCACCGTGTCGCCGTGCATCGCCATCAGATGCCCGACGTTGTAGTGGATCGACACCTTGTCGAGCACCTTCCCCTCGATGAAGTCCCACTTCGCGATCATCGAGTCCACGTAGAGCGAGGTATACGCCACTCCCGTCTCGGATCCGAACTGCGTGTGCAGGGGACCCAGACCGAGCGCCACCTGCTTGTGGAGCGCGTCCTGCATGTCGATCACGGGAATCCCGTACGGATCGGTTCCCGCGAACTTCTTCGCGGCGATCGCCGCCTGGATCTTCTCGAAGCTGTAGACCGAGGCGTGCGTGTCGAGCTTGCCCGAGACGACGATGTACTTGCCGTCGGGCGTCACGTCCGAGCCATGCGGGCTCTTCGGTTCGGGAATCAGGTAGACCAATCCTTCCTCGATCGCCGTCTTCATCGAGATCACGGGATGGTCCTTGATCTTCGTGAACTTTCCGGCCTTGTAGACCGCTTCTGCCTTCTTCCAGTTCACGACGTGGAGATAGTCCGTGTCCTTCGCCGAGCAGCCGGCTTCGAACGGGGGCCGCCCCTGCTCGATTCCTCCCACATAGCGCTCCGTGCAGAACGAGTTCGTGAACGACCAGCCGTCGCTCGGCCCCTTTCCGAAGTCGGAGAGATCCTGTGAGTACGGCGGGAGCTCGATCGAGAACGACTGGGCCGGATCGATCAGGCCCTTCTCGCGGTCGAACTTCCAGTAGGTGACTCCGCCACGATACTCGTCATCGAAGTTCTGGAGCGGGGAGTAGCCTCCGCCGAGCGGGGCCGGGTACTGTGCGCTCTCGATGATGTACTCGGTGTTCGGCGAGACGAACGCGCCACCATGGGACGATTGGAAGATCGGATTCACGACGATCTGCCTGGTTTCGAAGCCGTGCAGGTCGATCACGGCAATGCGCGGATTCGCCTTGTCGTTGATGAACAGGTACTGGCCATCGTAGTTCCCATTCGTCTCCGAGAGCGCGGGGTGATGGGTGTCCCCCCAAAGGATGTCGAGGCCGTTCATGCGCCCCTGCGCGAGCACCGCCTTCGACTCCTCCTCGAATCCGTAGCCCTGCCACGGCTCGGGGGTGAACACGGCGATGTACTTGAGGATGCGCATCGAGGGAATTCCGTAGACCACGATCCCGCCGTGCTGCCCTCCCGAGGCGAACACGATGTAGTCGTCGCGCTTGCCCGTGGGCACGTACGTCTTCGCGGCCGCGAGCACGTCCTGCTCGGTGAGCCCGCGCCTCTTGATCACGTCCTGGAGCGTCTCCGCCCCTGCGATCGGAGACGCAACCACGCCCAGCCCAAGGAGCGCTCCGAACGAACCCATGATGAGACTGCGAATGAGCTTCATAGGACCTCGCCTCCCCTCGCTTTCGAGGCAGCTAACGATGACATCTGGCGGAGCTTCCGCTTCCAATTCGCGTGCCATGGGAGCCCCAGTGGGTTCCGATGGACGCTCGCACCGCCTCGACCTCTTCTCGCGGCTGACGAGAGCCCGCGAACGGATCTGCGGACGGCAATCCTCCCCTGCGGCTGCCAGGATGATTATCAGATCGACCGCGCAGTTTCACCCACCCCGGTGACGAAGCGCGCAGACGTGTCTCGTTCGCGCACCACACGTGGGGCGAAAAGGCACGACGAGCCAACCGGTTCGAAGGCAACCGACTCCGCTATGCTTGGCGCCGCCTGATGCGGAGGGGGATTCGATGAGCCTGGCATTCGTGCGCAGCAGCCTGCACCACTCGCACGCCGTCCTTGCCCTGACCTTGATCGCCACGGGGCTCCTGATCGAGTTTCCCGAGCTTCGAGGCCGGCTGCTCGGCGGCTACGGAAGGGAGACCCGCGACATCCACCTCTGGGCCGGCTGGGCATTCATGGCGGCACCCTTCCTGGCACTGGCGGTCGATCGCCGGCTGTGGACGGATCTTCGCCGACGGCTGGGCCCTCCGGATCCCCTCGGCTGGCGCAAGATCCACATCGTCTGGAGCCTGGTCGCGGGAGTCATCCTGTCGGTGACCGGGATCGTCCTGTGGCTGTTCGATGATCTGCCGCTGCGCGTCTTCGACCTCGTCCTCGACACCCACATCGCCTTCACCTGGATCATGATCGCGCTGCTTCCAGTGCACGTCTTCCTGGCCCGACACAAGATCGCGTCGAGCGTCCGATCCTGGTTCGGGCGTGAACCCGAGCCTGAATGGGGCTTCCCCCTCGATGACGACGAGGGCCCGGGGCCCCTGCCTGGGCGGGAGTGATGGACGGAAGAGGCGTGGAGCGCCCCAAGAGAGGGATGGAGCCTGCGGAGCCCGAGAGGTCCGGCGCGCGGCGTTGGCCGGTGATCGGGTTCACCGGTCCCTCCGGGATCGGCAAGACGAGCCTGCTCGAGCGCGTGATCCTGGAGCTCCAGCGGCGAAGCCTGCGCGTCGGGGTGGTGAAGCGTTCCTCCCACCACGTCGAGGTGGATCGGCCGGGGAAGGACTCGTGGCGAATGTTCCACGCAGGAGCGGCCGCCGTCGCGCTGAGCTCGTCGGGACAGCTCACCACCTTCCTCCGGCACGCTCCCGACTCCACCCCCACGCTCGACGACGCCCTCGCGTCCCTGCCGGACGATCTCGACGTCGTCCTCGTCGAGGGATACCTGTCCCAACCTCTCCCGCGGTATGTGCTCCTGCCCTCCGGCGAGGAGCCCTCCCGGCCGTATCTGTCCTCCGGCGGGACGGTGCTGCGCGTGATCCATCCCCCGCAGCACGCCCGGGATGCGCCGCCCGAGTACGATCCCGCGCTCGTGCAGGCGATCGTCGAGCAGATCGCAGACATGGCGAAGGCGCCCGCCGAGGCACCCGAAGGTCCCTCGACGGACGCCGCGCGCGAATAGCGTCGAGGCCTAGAACTTCACGTTCAACCCGACATAGAACGAGCGCCCCGGTCCGGGAACGGCGATCCCCCACGGAATTCCATTCAGGCTCATCGTCCGGCCCTGCCCCATGTAGGCCCCGCCCAGTGGCAGTTGGTACTTGCGGTCGAACAGGTTCTCGACGCCGAAGTCGAGGCGCACCTGCTTCCATCCATAGCTCGAGCGGACGTGGACCAGTCCGTAACCGGGGGTCTCGATCTCGTTGCGCACGTCGGACACGTCCTCCTTGTCGTCGGCGAACTCGAGCTCGATGCGGTTCTTCCAGCCTCCGGCCTCGTGTGTGAACGCGAGCCTTCCGTGGAGCGGATTGACGTTGTAGAGACCGTCGTGGGTGTCGCGGTTTTCACCGTTCGTGTAGGTCAGCACTGCCTCGATTCCGAGCTCGCCGATTCCCGTCGTGCCGAGCTTCGCACGCCCGGACAGATCGAGACCGTACAGGCGCGCCGACTGGTTCACGAACCGCAGCACGTTGAACTGATCCACGTTGTTCGTGATCCGCACCGCATCGATGTAATCGGTGACGCGCGTGTAGTAGGGGGTGGCCTTCACCTCCCAGCTTCGATCTTGCGCGTGCCAGTCGATCGTGACCGAGACGGTGTGCGCCTTCTCCGGCTGCAGACCGATGTCTCCCACGTAGCCGTTTCCGTCGCCGAGGAAGTTGTTCATCGTCGCAGCCATCGCCCATGTGGACCATGTGTAGCGCTGATACAGATTCGGTGAGCGAACCTTGCGGGCGAGGCCGAGCTCGACGTCGAGATTCTCGCTCCACGAGTAGCGCCCCAGAGCGGTGAGATCCCAGTTGTCGTCGGTCTCGTCGTGGCTCCGCGCATTGAACGCATCCGCCTCGGCAACCTGGTTGCCGGGCACCATCGGAGGGGGCGGCGTCCGGCGGTAGCCGAACGCACTTCCCGCATCCGTCTTCACCCGCTCGAATCGCGCGCCGAGCACGGTGAGCCAGCGCGGCGAGAAGCGACCCTCCCACTCCCCGAAGAGTGCGGTGCGATCGCGCTCCCCGTCGTGGATGTTCCAGAACGTATCGGGCCCCATGCCGCCGCCGGACGCCGTCCACCAGTCGTCGAGCCGGTAGCGCTGGAGCTCGCCTCCCACGCGGAGCAGATCCCTCTCCGAGAGCTGGACGTCGGCCTTGACCGATACACCCGTCGTCGTGCTCTCCGTGTACATGGGCATGCCGGCCGCGCACGTGCCGAGCGGATCGCCAGAGAAACGAATGGGCGAACATGGCGCACCGTTCACGGCATTCGATCCATACCAGAACAGCTTGTCATCGCCGAAGTCCATGAAGTGCTCGACCTTCTCGTAGTAGGCGCGCGCTTCGAGCGCACCCCACGAGAGATCCCCGAGGTAGCGCAGGCTGCCACGCTTCTGTGTATTGTCGAGCAGATCCATGCGCTGGTTCGGGTAGAGCTGCTCGGGCATGTCCTGATAGCCGAGCTTCGCCTCGACGAGATGGCCGGCGCTCCTCCAGGCAAGACCCAGCGCGTGGTTGCGGGTCTCGTACGCGGTCGATCCGACCTCGTCGCGCGCAAGCTCGTGCCCCGGGCGTCCCGTTGCCGTGAACGCCTTGAACGTCTCTCCGGCCTCGTAGTTGTCCGACTTCGCGATGGCACCGGTGTAGGTGACGCTGACGGACTCGGTGGCTGCGGTGGCGGCCAGGTTCGCGCCGATCGCCTTGCCATTGCTTCGGTAGAAGGCACCCGCTTCCCCCGTGAGGAGGTGCCCCTGGCCGGGAGCGGCGAAGAGCGGATTCGACGTCTCCACGACGATGGTGCCCCCGATGCTGTCCCCGCCCACGCTCACCGGCGTGACGCCCGCGAACACCTGGATCATCCCGACGTTCGTCGGATCGACGTACGACATCGGAGGATTCATGTGATTGGGGCACGAGGCGATCAGATCCATTCCGTCGACCTTCACCAGCACGCGGTCATCGGCCATGCCGTGAATGACGGGAAGACTCGACACGCCCCCCGCACCCTGGAGCGTGACGCCTGGGATGCTCTTCAAGAGGCCCGCGGTGTCGCTGGTCGCCGATCGCATGGACTCGATCTGGGCGGGATCGACATCCGACGCGTTCAGCGTCTGGGGACTCGTCATCGGCGACACGGTGACGACGACGTTCTCGACTCCTTTCTTCTCCGCGGTGACGTTGCCGCGGTCACGGCCGCTCGGTGCAGAGGCGTCGGCCGGCGACTGCCCCCAGGCAGGCGCAGACCACGACGAACCGAATACAGCACAACAAACGATGAACGAACGCGAAACGGACGCGAGCTTGCGTCGCATGGACAGACTCCTCGACGCGGAGCGAGCGGGTGCGCATCGCGCTCGTAGGGCAATGCGCCGCTCCTCCGCACGAATGGGCAGAGGGGGACAGTGCGCGGGCGCACACGAGCGCCCTGATCGCACCGACCGGCTCGTACGACTTCGACGGGAGCTACGCGCGTTTCGGCACGTGATCCACCGCCCGAAGCAGACGGGCGGGAATCCGCTGCGCACCCGCCGGGAGCGTGATCTCGGCGGCTCTTCCCGAGGCGAGCTCCACCTCGTTCGCCGGCACCAGATGCCCCTGCGAAGAGACGAGCGGTGACGGAGCGGAGCGGTCGGCGCACCCGCACGGACACACTGCAATCATCAGGAACCGCGGCACGGCGTGATCTTCCAGGTGCTCGTGACACCCCTCATGGCTTCGCTCGGTCACGAGCTCGTGCACGTTCGCATCGTCCGTTCGTGCACAGGGAGTGATCGCAGACACGAGAAGTGCCAGCGCCACGACCCACACGAGCGAGCGAAGGACGACCACGGCGACGGAGCATAGGCCCGCACCTGGGTGAATTCAAACACCCGAGCCGGGTGCGGCATGAGCACTCGGCGCGCGCCGTCCCAACGAGGTCACGGTCTGGAGCAGGAACAGAGCGATCGCCGCTGCATTCAGCACGGCGGCCGCGCTCCGTCCCTCGACCGATCCCATGACGTCGGATGCCACGCGCAGGATCACGCCGGCATGGAGCAGCCCGAGGTGGATCCAGAACCGGGATCGGTAGGCCACCGGAAGCCCGAGCACGGTCGGGAAGATGACCGGCGCATGCCCGAAGATCATCGAGAACACGAAACCCAAGAGAAGCGCGTGCAGGCGCGCGTCGCGCTCGAGCCCCGTCGCGGCCCCATCGACGAGCGCGAGCCATCCTGCGACGGCAAGCCACGCATGTCCCGAGAGCAGCGCCACCGCCATGAACCGCGGCAGCCCGGGACGACGGATCGACTTGCGCGCGAGATCCCAGCGCCCGAGCCAGGCGGCGAGGCCCAGCGAAGCGGCACCCGCGATGCGCAGGCCGAGATCCACGAAGCCGATCGTCTGCAGGGCAGCGCCCCCCACCAGCACGGCGGATGCGAGGGTGAACGCGTGCAGTGCCCCGCGCGTGGGCTGCAGCAACCGCGACAGCTCCAGCCGCTCTCCGGCAATCGTGAGCACGAGAAAGGCCTCCCACCAGGGAAGCACCTCGCCGAGCGGCCACCCCACGGCCAGGAGCGTGGCTCCGATCGCGAAGCACGCCCCTCCCGCGAGCTGCGCGAGGATCCACCGCGAGGGATGGCGGCGCGCCGCGTCGGCGAGCGCCGCGAGCATCGCCCAGGCCCCGATCGCAACCAGGAGCGGCCCGAGCGACGCGAGCGGACGCGCGACGAGGAGGATTCCGCCAGCTCCGGTCCCCAGCGGAGCGGCGTACGCCCACGAACGGCGAACGCTCACGGCGCGCTCGAGGGAGATCACGGTGCCGAGGAAGCCTCCGATCATGAGGGCCCCGTGCTGCCACACGGATCCGCCCGGCGCAGGAGACCAATCGAGACCCGCACGCGCGAGCCCGCCCAGCACGCCCGCCACGAGGGAGAGCATCCCGAGCGCGAGGAACGGCGCACGGCGCAGCGCCGATGCGCTGCCCATGCCCCGAGGCTGCGAAGGCCCAGGAACAGCGCGCGTCAGTTGGCCTTCGGAGAAGGCGATGATCCGACCCTCGCCACGAGGTACGCGCGATCGCGTTCGAGCATGTGCCGGAGCGCCCCCCCGAGCGCGCGGAAGAAGCGCATGCCCTGGTTCTGCTCGATCCGCCCGCAGAGCTTCGGGATCCACTTCCCGATGTTGCGATCGATGAAGTCACGGGCCGCGCGCCGGTAGGAATCCGCGTCCTCTCCCTGCTGCAGGGCCTCGGCCTCACGGAACGCAAGGAAATGGAGGAACTCGAGCTGCGTCGTCACATGGTCCGGCAGCTCGCGCGGGCTCTCGGACATCTTGAGCCCGAAGAAGTTGTAGAAGCGCACGGCCTCCTCCATGGTCTTCATGCGCGCGCCGCCATAGAGGCCGCCGTAGAGCGGACACGGAGGGCCCCCGCCGCCCGAGCCCACGTCGAACAGCCGCGTGTACTCGACGGCCAGATCGTCTTCGGCTCCCGCTTCGGCCAATCCCTCCCAGTCGATGCCCTCGGCGAGAGAGGAATCGATCGCCCCGAGCGTCTCGCGCAGCGCCGCAGCGAGATCCCCCGCCCGGATCATCTCGGCGAACGCGCCATCGGGATACTCCCAGGCCTCGGCGAAGATCCGGTACGCGCGGCTGCGCGCGGCGGCCAGCTGCTCCTCGGGGTTCTGAAGATTCGTGAGCTGAGCCTCGCTCATTCGATTCACCTCCACTGCCCCGTCCCATCGTTCGACCGGTCAGGGCGAAGACGCAGCATAGTACACTGGGCGCGCCGGCGAGACGCGTCGGCCGCCCGCCCTACGCGTTGGGATAGGATGCCGCGCATGCTGGATGTCGCCCTCACCGTCGGCCCGCACCTTCTCGGCGCCCTGAACGCGCTCCTCACGGCGCTCATCGTCGGCGGGTTCGTCGCCATCCGCCGGGGCGATCGAGCCCTCCATCCCCGTCTGATGAAGGGCGCGCTGGCCGTCTCGGTCGTCTTCGTCCTCGGATACGTGGCCCAGACCGCGCTCGCGGGACATCGCCGCTTCCCGGGCGACGACTGGGTCCGCACCGCGTTCGTGGTCGTCCTCACGAGCCACACGCTGCTCGCCGTCGCGATCGTGCCCCTCGTCGTGCGGACGGCGTGGCTCGCCGCCCAGGATCGCTTCGAGGAGCACCGGCGGATCGCGAAGATCACGTTTCCCCTTTGGCTATATGTGGCCTCGACGGGTGTATTGATCTACTGGATGAACAACTTCCTCCGACCCCTTCCCTGATCATCGATGGATCCCGGGAGCGCGCTCCGCCCCTATCCACGCGGCTGGATCGTGCGAATCTCGGCGAGCGTCGTATTCGTCGCCCAGCTCCGGAACTGATCCCGGATCGTCACCCACACGTGGTGCAGGGGGCAGGGATCCGACTCCTGGCACTTCCCCCAGCCGAATGCGCAACGCCCTTCCTCGGGGATCACGTCGACGGCTGCGAGCACGTCGATGAAGCGGATGTCCTCGGGGGCGCGGGCCAGCGTGAATCCGCCGCCCTGCCCCTTGCGCGACGTGAGAAGACCCGCGAGGACGAGGCGGCGCAGGATCTTCGCCAGGTATGGCGGAGGGATCTGCGTCGCGCGAGAGAGATCCCGCGCTCGCATGGGCGCGTCATCCGGAACGGACGCCATCCAGGCCATCGCGCGCAGCGCGTATTCGGCGGTTTGAGGGAGAATCATCGAACGCCCCCGGTCTCGTTCCATGGCATGATCCGTCGACCCGGTAACCATCCCTTCCACGGGGGGAGGGCTCGTCCGAGACGAACTCGGCGAACGGACCTCCCGTAGCGGGCGACACCACACACTGTAGACAAAAGGATAAAAGGAGCTACATATCCATTGTCCGGATCCGAGGGGTCCGGATCCGAGGGAGTCGAAGCCTCTCATGTCGACCAGCCCCGAGAGAGCTCCCCATGGCTCGACCCATACCCTGCCGTCGGAGCGAGCGGCCCGCCGCTGGCTCGGGCTGGCCATGGTTTGTCTCGTCCTCGCGGGGATCTTCGCGCTGAGCGTCGTGGTGGGGCGGATGCCCCCCTTCGATCGCTACCTGACGGATGCCTCCTTCTTCAAGCGCAGCCTCGTCGCGCACGTGAACCTCGCGCTCGTGGCGTGGTTCTACTCGTTCCTGGCTGCCCTGCTCCTCTTGCTCCCCTCGCGCCGCTCCCCGTCCATCCCGGCGCGATTCTCCGTGCTGCTGGCGGTCGCCGGAATCGCCCTGCAGATCGCCGGAACGGTCTCCGGCGCCGGCGAACCGATTCTCGCGAACTACATCCCGACGATCGGGAACGTCACCTTCCAAAGCGGCCAGGTTCTGTTCTTCGCAGGGGTGCTGGGCAGCTTCCTCGATCCCGGGCTCCTACGGCGGGGCGATCCCACCGACTCCCTGCTCCCGCCGGCGGCGCAGTCGGGGCTGCGCGCGTCGGCCGTCGCCTTCGGCCTGGCCATGCTCACCTTCGCGATCTCGTACCTGCGGCCCATGCCGGGAGCCGATCCCGCCATCGCCTTCGAGCTCCTGGTCTGGGGCGGAGGCCACGTCCTGCAGATCGCGTGCGTGCTGGCCATGCTCGCGCTGTGGGTCACCCAGATCGCGCAGGCGACGGGCCGAGCTCCGCTGAGCAGGGAGGCCGCACGGCCGCTCTTCGCGGCCATGGTCCTGCCGTGGACGATCGGACCGCTCTTCGCCCTCCAGGGAACGGCGAGCCCGGCGTACCAGGTCGGGTTCACCCAACTCATGCAATGGGCCATCTTCCCGGGGGTCCTCGTCGCTCTCGGCCTGTGCGTGCGCACGCTCGCACGGGCCCATCGCGAGGGGGCCCTTCCCTCCCCGATGCTCGGTGACTACCGGATCTCCGCCTTCGTCACCAGCGCACTGCTCACCCTGCTGGGCTTCGGACTCGGGGCTGCGATCCGGGGCTCGAACACGATGGTTCCGGCCCACTACCACGCGGCGGTCGGTGCGATCACCGTCGCTTTCATGTCCGGAACGTTTATGATGCTGCGGACGTTCCGGTACTCGCTTCCCGGCCGCACTCTCCCGCGCGCCGCAGCGTGGCAGCCCCTGCTCTATGGAGCGGGGATGCTGATCTTCGCTTCGGGCTTCGCGCTGGCGGGTGCGTACGGGATGGGTCGCAAGGTCTACGGAGCCGAGCAGATGTCGCGCGGCTTCGCCGAGACCGTGGGGCTCGGGATGATGGGGATCGGAGGGTTCGTTTCGATCTTTGGGGGGCTGCTCTTCCTGTTCCTGGTCTCGGCCGCTTGGTGGAGGGGGACCGAGAGCGAAGAGCATACGCAGAGCGAGCTCGAGAAGAGCTCGATGGAGGTAGTGCTGTGAAGTCCAACGACCCGGATGCCAACAAGCATCCCATCCAGAAGCTCATGGACAATCCATGGCTGCTGCTCGTTCTGGGAGTTCTGATCCCGACCCTGTCGTTCACGGTCTGGGGGTGGATCGAGATCTGGAACATCCCACCGGCCACGCTGCCGTAGCAATCGCTTGCGGGTGAGGGAACCCGCGCATCGAATCACGAATCGAGGAGCGGAGGTAGAAATTCATGTCGATCCAATCACCACCGGCAGATTGGTTCAGGGCCCCGCGCGGCCAGGAGAGGCTGTGGGTGGGCCTCGCGTTCACCTGGTGCATGGTGATGACCATCGCCATGCCGTACTGGCACTTCTATGGGAAGCAGAACAGCACGGGCGAGTCGTATCGCGTGGAGCCCGCGGCGTACATGCAACGCGTCGGGCAGTTCGTAGCAGCCTATAAGGTGGGCGACGAAAGGGGCATCCCGATCGTCGAGCCGCCTCCGGGCAGCGATGCCTATCTTCAGGCGCAGATGTGGATGTGGACGCCCATCCTGAAGCTGCGCAAGGGCCAGGAGTACCGGATCCACATGTCCTCGCTGGACCTGCAGCACGGGTTCTCGCTGCAGCCACTGAACATGAACTTCCAGGTGCTTCCGGGATACGACCACGTGCTGACGATCACGCCGACCAGCGCGGGGGAGTTCTCGATCGTGTGCAACGAGTTCTGCGGCATCGGCCATCACATGATGACCGGGCGCATCATCGTGACGGAGTAGGAGGGGGCGATGTCGACGACGATCACAGGGGACGCCATCCCCGTACACCAGGGCCCGGTCACGGGCAATCATCCGGCAGGCAGGGTTCGCAGGTGTGATACCACCGGCCTTCCCGTCTGCCTCACGGCACAGACATTCATCAAGCTGCACGCGGTCGTCGCGGTCGTGTTCCTGCTGATCGGCGGCATCGGGGCCATCCTTCTCGGCCTCACCCGCTGGCCGGCAGTACACCTGCTTCCCGCAGACTGGTACTACCGCATCCTGACCCTGCACGGTCTCGACATGCTGATCGTGATGATCATCAACTTCGAGATCGCGATCCTGTACTTCGCGGGAACGGTCTTGCTGAACACCCGGCTCGCATCGGCGGCGCTGGCATGGATCGGCTTCGCGCTCATGCTCGGCGGAGCGGTGCTGTTCAACGTCGAGATCCTGCGCGGCACGAGCGACGTTCTCATGACGTCGTACTGGCCCCTCAAGGGCAGCGCGAACTTCTACTTCGGGATCGTGGCGTTCGCCGTGGGCGCCCTGCTGGGCGTCATCAACTACTTCGCCACGCTGTACATCGCCAAGCGGGATCGCACGTACGAGGGCTCCGTTCCCCTCGTGGTGTTCGGTGCGACGGCTGCGGCCATCATCGCAGTGGCCACGATCCTGCACGGTGCGGCTGCGATCGTTCCGGCGTGGCTCCACGTCGCGGGCTGGTGGCCATTCTCGGAGGATCTCGACGCTGCCTGGTACCGGGTCACGTGGTGGGGCCTCGGGCACATGTCCCAGCAGATCAACGTCTGCGCGATGGTCTCGGTGTGGTACCTGATCGGGAACATCACGACGGGTGCGAAGCCGCTGAACGAAGCGGTCTGCCGCGGAGCCTTCGTGCTCTACATCCTCTTCATCAACCTCGCCTCGGCGCATCACATCCTGGTCGATCCGGGCGTCGGTGCCGGCTGGAAGATCTGGAACACGTCGTATGCGATGTACCTCGCCGTGCTCGCATCGATGATCCACGGTTTCACGGTGCCCGCTTCCGTCGAGCTCGCCATGCGCAACAAGGGCTACACCAGGGGTCTGTTCGGCTGGCTCACCGCCGCGCCGTGGGGCAATCCGGCGTTCTCCGGCTTCTTCCTGTCGCTCGTGATCTTCGGCTTCGGCGGAGGAATCACCGGCGTCGTCCTGGGAACCGAGCAGATCAACATCATGGCCCACAACACGCTGCGCATCCCCGGCCACTTCCACGTGACCGTGGTGGGCGGAACGCTGCTCGCCTTCATGGCGCTCACGTACTACGTGGTTCCGCTGATCTTCCAGCGCGAGTTCTACGCCAAGGGTCTGTGCAAGCTGCAGCCGTGGCTCTTCGCGGGCGGGATCGTCACGGTAGCAGTGGGCATGAGCTTCGCGGGCTCCTACGGCGTTCCGCGACGGCACTGGGACGTCGAGTTCTCCAACGCGATGTTCGCCACGGGCTTCGACTCGGGGGCGCACGTGATGCTCGGCTTGCTCGGTATCGGCGCGGTGATCGCCTTTACGGGTCTGCTGCTCTACATCCTGCTCGTGGTGGCCGCGGTGTTCTTCGGTCGGTCCAACGCGGGTCAGGCAATGACGCCATGGCACGTGGAGCGGCCGATCTCCGCACACGCGGGCGCCGCCGGAGAAGACGACCACGAGCACCACACGCCGGGAACGATCGTGATCGTGCTGATCTTCCTCGGCTGCTTCGTCGTGTACTACTTCGCGAATTGGAAGTGGCTCTCGGACGTCTGGCACGTGCGATGACGGAACGGGGATGGCAGGGCGCGAGCGAGCGGATCAACGCTTTCTTCGAGAGCGGCTGGTTTCCTGCGTTCGCGCTCTGCCTCCTCTGCCTGTACGACCTGTTCCTGGTGTCGATCCTCCTCACTCCACGGACCCTCACGGGTCTCGGTGCGTTCGCGGAGGAGTTCCGCATCTGGTGCTTCGGCTACGATCCGGCGACGGGGCGAGTCGATGGGGCCAAGGTCCTGGGGCTCGTCGGCCCCCCGCTCCTCTTCGCGGGCATGATGGTGGGGCTCTGGAAGGAGCCACTCGTGCAGGCCTGGGCGGATCGGCGCACGATCGTCTCTGCGGCTCTCGCAGCCGTCGCGGTCGTCGGCATCTCGGCCGGTGCGTTCTCGCAGTTCTCCGTCACACCCAACGAGGGTGAGCTCCCGTTCCCCGCCGATGCGCTGCGGACCGCCTACGAGCCGCCGCGACTGCAGCTGGTGGATCAGACCCGGCAGCGCGTGGATCTTGCCGAGCTTCGCGGAAAGGTCGTTCTACTCACGGCCGTGTATGCGTCGTGTCCGCATACGTGTCCGGCCATCCTGACGCAGGCAAAGGGTGCGCTCGCAGAGATCGCACCCGAGGAGCGCGACGACCTTCGCGTCGTCGCCGTCACACTGGACCCCGAGAAGGACAGCCCTGAAGTCCTGGCGGAGCTCGCGGGCATGCACGGTCTCGATCCCCCTCTGTACCACCTGGTCACGGGGGATCCGAGCGAGGTGGAGGAAATCTTGGACAGGATGGGGATCAGCCGGCGACGAGATCCGGAGACCGGCGTGATCGACCATGCAAACCTGTTCCTCCTCCTCGACCGCGAGGGAAAGATCGCCTTCCGACTCGGTCTGGGCGATCGCCAGGAGCGTTGGCTGGTTACGGCGCTCCGAATCTTGCTTCGGGAGAGCGCCGACGATGTGGGGTAGAACCGAAGGGGCTGCAACCGCCGCCTCGAGAGATCAAGACGAGAAGCAGGCTTCGCAGGTATCGGTGCGTCCGCCAACACCTGCGAAGAACCTCACCGACGAGGGGCTCATCGTTCGTGGAGAGAGCGTGCTGCGCTTCTTCGAGCGCGGATTCTTCCTGCTCGATCGCGCTTTGGCGCGTTCCCTTCCTGCTTCCCTGAACCCCTTCTTGCACACCGGGGCGATCGCGGTCACCTCCCTGATCGTCGCGATGGTGACCGGTGTGATCCTGCTCCTGTGGTATCAGCCGAGCGTGCATCACGCCTACGAGTCGATCGAAGCCATGGCGGACTCACCGCTCACCGCTGGCCTGATGCGCTCGCTCCATCGATACAGCTCGGATGCGGCGATGTTCTTCGGTCTCGTCCATGCGCTGCGGCTGTTCCTGGAGCGCCGCGTGGCCGGCGCACGCTGGCTTGCCTGGGTCACCGGAATCGCAAGCATGGGTTTGCTGTGGTTCATCGGGTGGACCGGCTACTGGCTGGTCTGGGACGTGCGTGCGCAGCACATCGCCGTGGGAACAGCCAGAGCGCTGGACGTGATCCCGATCTTCGCCGACCCGATGGGCCGCTCGTTCCTCACCGACGAGGGAGTGAACTCGCTCCTGTTCTTCGTCGTGTTCTTCTTCCACATGCTCGTTCCGCTCGCGCTTGGCATCTCTCTCTACCTCCACATCGCCCGGATTGCGCGAGCGCGCTTCCTGACGGATCGACCGATGACCCTCTGGGTCGTCGGAGCGCTCGTCGCGCTGAGCCTGATCTACCCCGCGACGAATGCTGCGCCCGCGCGGATGATGGAGGCGGCGCAGAGCTTCACCATGGACTGGTGGTATCTGCTCCCCATTGCACTCACGGATCGACTGGGGGGGGGGCTGCTGTGGGCGATCCTGCTCGGCGGTGCGGCGGCTCTGCTCGTCGTCCCGTGGACCCTCGGGCGTAGCCGCACCAAGCCCGTGACCGTGGACATCTCGCGCTGCAATGCCTGCGAGCAGTGCTACCACGACTGCCCCTACAACGCGATCACCATGGTCCCACGCACCGATGACCGGAAGTATCCGGTTCAATCCGAGGTGAATCCGTCGAAGTGCGTGGGGTGCGGCATCTGCGTCGGCTCGTGCGATTCGATCGCCATCGGACTCGATTGGCTCCCCCTTCAGGAGCAACGCGCGCGCATCGATGGCTGGATCAACGACCTGCTGAATGCCAACGAGTCGCCCTACATCGCCCTCGTGTGCACGCAATCGGCAGGCGGTGAGCTCACGATCGATCCCGATTCAGGGAGGTGCGAGGAGCTTCCGGGCTATCGCATCCTCGACATCCCCTGCGCGGGTTGGATCCACATGCTCACCGCGGAGCGTGCAGTACGCCGCGGCGCCAAGGCGGTGGTGATCGTTTCGTGTGCTCCCGGACAGTGTCACTACCGCGAGGGGACGGATTGGCTCGAGCAGCGCCTCGCGGGCGAGCGCGAGCCGAAGCTGCGCGCGGACAAGGTCGATCACAGCCGGATCCACGTGCTGGGCCTCGATCCGACCCGCAAGAAAGAGCTCGTCCGCAGAGCGGCGGCCATTCGGGCAGGGGTGCCACTTCCCGCCGATGCACCTCCCGGACGCGCGGTTTCCACATTGGCTGCGGGGGTGATCTGGGCCGTGCTCTGCGTCGTCATGGGCGTTGGAAGCGACACGAGCTACGCCGCACCCGGGATCGATGGCTCCGAGCTCGTCGTCACCTTCAAGCATCCCGGACAGATCGGAGAGGATTGCCGCATCCTCACCGAGGAGGAGAAGGCTGCGCTTCCCGTCCACATGCGCAAGGACAAGATCTGTGATCGCCGCCGCGCGGACGTACGCATGCGGGTCGCCATCGATGGAACACCCGTGCTCGAGCAGGCCTACGCGCCGAAGGGGATCTGGGGGGACGGCAACAGCGTCGCGGTCGAGCGGATTCCCATCGCACCCGGTATCCACGAGGTCTCCGTGTCGATCGGTGACGGCCACGATCCCGAGGAATGGGCCTTCGCGCACAGCGCTTCGCTGGAGTTCGAGGAGAGCGCGCGGCGCGTGATCACCTTCGATCGTCTCACGGATTTCGTCGTCCACTAGGGAGAGGGTCATGGTGGCGAGTGCACCTTCCGTTCCCGATGCCCTTCGCCACCGAGCGAGCGCGTCGTCGAACCTCGCCGCTCGAGTGCTCGATTACGTGGCACTCACGAGGCCTCGTGTCCTGTCCCTCGTCCTCCTCACGGGCCCGGCCGGGTTCGCGCTGGGAAGAGGAACGTGGCCGGAGCCGATCGTCTTCGTCAGCGTGCTCCTCGCGATCGCGCTCGTCGGAGGCGGATGTGGCGCCCTGAACGCGTGCTACGAGCGGCATCTCGATGCGCGCATGACACGTACGGCGGAGCGACCGCTCCCCACCGGTCGCCTCTCCCCCGCGCAGGCTCTGTGGTTCGGCGTGATCACCTGTGCCCTCGGCGTCAGCCTGCTCGCAGCCTTCGGCAGTGCGTGGTCGGCGATCCTTGGCATCCTGACCGTCGCGCACTACCTGCTCGTCTACACGATGTGGCTCAAACCGCGCACCCCCCATGCCGTACTCGTCGGGGGCGCGGCGGGAGCCGCTGCGCCCATCATCGCCGATGCGGCCGCGAACGGGTCGATCGGAGCGTGGAGCCTGGTCCTGTTCGCCATCGTCCTGCTGTGGCAGCCCCCGCACTTCTGGGCCATTGCGCTGTACCGGAAGCACGAGTACGCCGCCGCCGGTTTCCCGATGATGCCTCTGGTCGTGGGAGATAAGGGCACGCGACGCAGGATGCTCGCCTACGCGCTGGCATTGATTCCGGTCACGCTCCTGCCGTGGCTCGGAGGCGTTGCGGGGATCGTCTACGGCGCGACGGCGTTGGCCGGCGGGGCGCTCTTCGTCCGCAGCATCGTGCAGAGCATCGCTCGCGCGAGCGCCGAGGCCGATCGCCGGGTGTTCCGGATCTCGATCGCGTACCTGGGAGTGCTCTGCCTCGTGCTGCTCGCGGAGCTCGTCGTTTCGACCGCCCTGTCGTGATGCCGGGTCACGGCGCCGTCCCGCGAGGACACGGCGTTCCTTCGCGGACCCTGCCGGGTCCCGCTCAAGCGCTCGGCACGACGGCGCGGCGCAGGTGGTGATACCGCTGCACGAGATCGGCGACGGCGATTCCCGATTCGACCGCCTGATGCGTGCCACAGCCCCAGCCACCCGCATCGACACCGACGTAGAACAGACCGCGAATGGGTGCCTGCGCCGACGGCTTGTAGCGGCCACACTGCCCCATCACCTGCCCGAGTCCGATGCACTCTCCCCCCAAACCTGGAAGCGTCGCATCGCGGGAGAGGTGGCTCGCATCGCGTGCGTCGTAGGTCTCGCGCGACTCGACGTGGCTCATGAAGCCCGGCCACGCGCGCTCCATCACCTCGTCGATCTTCTTCCACCAGCGCTCGTTCGACTGCACGGGCGCCTCGGGATCGGGAGAACACCAGACACCCGTCAGCACGACCTGCTTGCCCGGCGGGGCGAGATCGGGATCGTTGTTCGACGGTACTTGGACCCACATCACGGCTTCGCGCGGAAGCTGACCCGTCTCCTGCGCCCTCTGCCAGCGAGCCGTGTTCCAAACGGCCTGGCCCGAGAAGATCAGGCTGTATGGCTCCTCGAGAAGCTCCGTATCCAGGAAGTAGCGAACTCCGGTCATGCCCCAGGAGGGAACGAGATCCTTCACGTAGTTCACGTAGCTCTTGTCGAAGTGCTGCTCACCGACGAGCCTCAGTACCGTCGGCTGGAGGCCTGCGTTGCTGATCACGATCGGGGCGAAGAATCGCCCATGGCCCGTCGTCACACCGATCACCCGCCCGTCCTCGACGTCGATGCTGCGGACCCGCGCGCGATAGATCACGCGGCTGCCGTTCTCTTCGACGGAGTCTGCAAAGAGCTCTGCAACCCGGCCGATCCCTCCAGCGCTCGAGTACAGACCGCCGTGGCCCAGCAGAATCGCCTGCAGGGTGCGAATCGCCTCCGAGGCCGGCAAGACATCGGACGGCACCATGAACACCCCGTTCGCGAGCGAATCGAGATACAGGTGGACACCCGCAGGTGCCCCTTTGCCTCGGAGCCACTCCGTGAAGCTCGTGTCGTCGAGCTGCGACCACTGCTCTCGTCCCATGACCGCCAGCTCCGCGAGAATCTGGATCGCCTTCTCGCGTTCGTCGTGCGGGACTTCGAGGATGTCGAAGATCGCATTCGGATCGTGCTCATCCGAGTCCGGGAACCTGCGAATGGATCCATTCGCATCGAAATAGATTCCGCCGCGGATCTTCCCCGGAGTGAACAACCCCGCCCGGTCGCGCAGTCCCAGCTCGTCGAGCACATCGAAGCAGCGACTCGTTCTCGCAGGTGCATGGATCACGGGCCACATCTCGTACGTGAAGCCATTCTTCGAGATGACCATCGCCTTGCCACCGGCCTGCCCATTCTTCTCGAGCAGGAGCACCCGCAGCCCTCGTTTCGCCAGCAGCGCAGCGCACGTTGCGCCTCCGAACCCCGCACCGATCACGATGACATCGAACTGTGTCTCGGACACGACCGACTCCCCTCCCCTGTCAATGAGCTGCTTCGACCTCAACCCGCGTGCCTCGATCGTTCATTCCCGGCTCGCCCGTAATCATGAGCGGCTGCAAATGGAATTGCCCTCCCGCGAGCTGCACTGGATTGATCGGGGACGGGGTGAGCACCTGATGCGACCGGTGCCCCTTGAACTGATAAGGCTCCCACGCGTGATAGACGACGACCTGTCCGGGTCGAAGCGACATGGAGAGCTTCGCCCGCGCCTCGAACTCTCCGACATCGTTCCGCACCCGGACCCGCTGGCCATCCTCCAATCCGCGAGACCGGAGATCCGTCTCGCTCATCATCACCGCAGGCTCACCGCGCTGTAGACGGAGGAGATTCGGCTCGTCCCTCCACATGGAATGGATCGACCAGCGCGCATGCCCACCCGTCATCTGTAGCGGATAGTCCCCTCCAATCGGAGGATTGTCCTTGTGGACCGGAAGCTCTTCTCCCAGCTCCAGGAAGAACGGAT
>CAZOTO010000014.1:0-37005 GCA_964582775.1 uncultured Myxococcales bacterium | reverse complement strand
GCGGATCACGCGCCAGCCGGCATCGTCGGTGGACCGCGCGATGATCTCACGCAGGCCGAGGGACTGCGAAAGCTCGTGCGGCTCGTCCGCATCGGCTTCGAGGCGACGCTCGAATACGCCGATGTGACCCATCCAACGGTCTATCCCTCGGTGACACCCACCACGCTCGGCGAGGGCGAGACGTCGGATGCGCGCTACCACCAGGCGTTCCTCGACGGATCGCGCACGTACCGGCTGACGGGTCGCCGAGGCGATGCGCCGCTCGTGGAGTTCACCACCTACACCGGGAAGATCGGCCTCGACGAGCACAGCCGCCGGATCGGATTCCTCACCGAGCGCGAGCTCGCCGTCGAGCCCGATGGTACGTACGAGATCGTGCTCGGCCCAGATCCGCATCCGAAGAACTGGCTGCGCACGACCTCCGACACGAAGCTGCTCTACATCCGGCAGTACGCACACGACTGGCCGAACACCCGCGGCGCCACCTTCGAGATGCGCCAGGAGGGCGTCACCGGCCCGCCCGCACCGCTTCGCCGGGCCGACGTGGAGCGCGCGCTCGATCGCACTGCGGCGTACGTCGAGCGCGCGGCGCATGCGTGGGCGGCGATCGTGGACGGCCAGGCCCGGCGCGAGCCCAACCGCTTCTACGTGTTCCCCGAGCAGGACGAGGCCGACTCACCCGAGATGCCGGCCGGACACCGATTTGCGTCGGGCTACTTCCGGCTCGCCCCCGGAGAGGCGCTCGTGGTCGAGCTCCGCCCGGCGGACGTCCCCTATTGGGGAGTCGACGTCACGAACTACTGGTTCGAGCCGCTCTCCTACGGAGAGCACCGCTCGCACGTGAACAACCGGACCGCGCGGTTCGAGCCGGATGGCCGGGTGCGCATCGCGATCGGTCCCAACCAGGTGTCCACGCCGAACTGGATCGACACGGCGGGCCACACGCAGGGTGTGATGCTCTTCCGGTGGTCGCGGACCCGCGAGCCGATTCCCGAGCTCTCGACGCGGATTGCGACCGTCGGGGAGCTGCGGTCGGTGGGCCGTCCGGACTCGAGGGGAGGGATCCGCTAGGATCCCGCGGCGTCGCCCTTCGCAGGGCACGTGCGAAGACCTCGGAGCCCCTCCCCTCGGTTCCCCGAGCGGGTGGAGGCTCCGCCTGCCGGAGGATCCGCCCTCCGGTGGGGCCACGACGGATCGCATCCCCCGGACCGGCACGGAACCGCCTCGGGGTCGAAACGCAGCAGGAGACCGGATGACCGACCGAGACCGTGAGCTGGCGGTGGCCTTGCGCGCAGTGCGGACGGCAGCCCGTGCCTGTCGTGCGGTGAGCGAGCGGCTGATCGACGACCACACGCTGGAGAAGAAGGACCAGAGCCCCGTCACCGTGGCGGACTTCGCCTCGCAGGCCTTGGTGTGCGCGGTGCTCCAGGAGGCCTTTCCGCACGATGCCGTGGTGGCGGAGGAGGACTCCGCGGAGCTTCGCACCGACGAGCAGAGCCGGCTGCGGGCTGCCGTGGCCGAGCGCGTCGGCGCCGAGCTCGGCCACGCGGTGGACGAGGCGCGCGTGCTCGGGTGGATCGACCGCGGCGGAGCAAAGGCGGGCAGTGGCCGCTACTGGACGCTCGATCCGATCGACGGCACGAAGGGCTTCCTGCGCGGCGAGCAGTACGCGGTGGCGCTCGGCCTGATCGAGGACGGCGAGGTCGTGGTCGGTGCGCTCGCCTGCCCGAACCTGCCGCTCGCGGGCGAGGGCTCGCCCCTGGGCGCGCTCTTCTCGGCGCTGCGCGGTGCGCCCGCGCGGATCCATCCCCTGTGGACAGACGGGGAGGGCACGCCCGTGCGCGTCGCCGCCGCGCGCACCGCTGCCGAGGCGCGTTTCTGCGAGTCCGTAGAGAGCTCCCACTCGAACCAGGACGAGTCCGCCGAGATTGCGAAGGCGCTCGGCATCCGCACGCCGCCGCTTCGCATCGACAGCCAGTGCAAGTACGCTGCGGTCGCGCGAGGGGATGCGTCGATCTACCTGCGCATGCCCACGCGCAAGGACTATCGCGAGAAGATCTGGGATCACGCCGCCGGCAAGCTCGTCGTCGAGGCTGCGGGTGGGCGTGTGACCGACATCGACGGCACGCCCCTCGACTTCACGTGCGGGCGGGCCCTCGAGAACAACCGCGGCGTGGTCGCCACGAGCGGTGCCATCCACGACGAGGTGATCGACGCCATTCGTCGCGTACGCGCCTAGCGCGATCGGGAGAACGAACCAGGACATGACGGCAGAAGAGAAGGGGATCTCCCCGCATACGCTCACGCATCTGAAGCAGCTCGAGGCGGAGAGCATCCACATCATCCGCGAGGTGGCCGCCGTGTGCGAGCGCCCGGTGATGCTCTATTCGATCGGCAAGGACTCCTCGGTGATGCTCCACTTGGCGCGCAAGGCGTTCCACCCGGGGAAGCTGCCGTTTCCGCTGCTCCACATCGATACGACGTGGAAGTTCCGGGCGATGATCGAGTTTCGCGACTGGGTGGCGAAGGCGTACGGACTGCAGATGCTCGTGCACACGAATCCCGAGGGGATCCGCTTGGGCATAAATCCCTTCGATCACGGCAGCAAGACGTACACCGACGTGATGAAGACCCAGGCGCTCAAGCAGGCGCTCGACGCCGGCAGGTACGATGCTGCGTTCGGCGGCGCGCGTCGCGACGAGGAGAAGTCGCGTGCGAAGGAGCGCGTCTTCTCGTTCCGCGACCGCTTCCACCGCTGGGATCCCAAGAACCAGCGCCCGGAGCTGTGGAACATCTACAACGCACGCGTGAACAAGGGCGAGAGCATGCGCGTGTTCCCGCTGTCGAACTGGACCGAGCTCGACGTCTGGCAGTATGTCTACCTCGAGGAGATCCCGATCGTCCCGCTCTACTTCTCGGCCGAGCGGCCCGTGGTCGAGCGCGACGGAAACCTGATCATGGTCGACGATGACCGCTTCCGCTTCCAGGAAGGCGAGCAGGTGCAGAAGCGCTGGATCCGCTTCCGCACGCTCGGCTGCTACCCGCTGTCCGGCGCGATCGAGTCGCGCGCGAACACGTTGCCGCAGATCATCCAGGAGATGCTGCTCGCCAAGCGCTCCGAGCGCGAGGGGCGCGTGATCGACTACGACCAGGCGGGATCGATGGAAGAGAAGAAGCGCGAGGGATACTTCTAGCCATGAGCCATCAATCCGACCTCATCGCCACCGACATCGAGGCCTATCTCGCGCAGCACGAGCGCAAGGACCTCCTGCGCTTCCTCACCTGCGGCAGCGTGGACGACGGAAAGAGCACGCTCATCGGCCGCTTGCTCCACGACTCGAAGATGATCTACGAGGACCAGCTCGCCGCGATCGAGAAGGACAGCGAGACGGTCGGCACCACCGGCGACACGGTGGATCTGGCGCTGCTCATGGACGGCCTCAAGGCGGAGCGCGAGCAGGGCATCACGATCGACGTCGCCTACCGCTACTTCTCCACGGCGCGACGCAAGTTCATCATCGCGGATACGCCGGGCCACGAGCAGTACACGCGCAACATGGTGACGGGCGCGTCGACCTGCGATCTCGCGATCATCCTGATCGATGCGCGCTACGGCGTGATGCCGCAGACGAAGCGCCACAGCTACATCGCGGCGCTGCTCGGTATCCACCACGTCGTCGTGGCGATCAACAAGATGGATCTGGTGGGCTTCGATCGCGAGGTCTTCGAGCGCATCCGCAACGACTACCTGTCGTTCGCCGCGGGTCTCGACATCCGTGCGCCGTACTTCATCCCGATGTCGGCCTTGAAGGGCGACAACGTCGTCACGCGCAGCGAGAGCACGCCGTGGTTCGACGGCCCGCCGCTCATGGAGTACCTCGAGACCGTCGAGCTCGCGCGCGACCGCAACCTGGACGAGTTCCGTCTGCCGGTGCAGATCGTCCTGCGGCCGAATCTGGACTTCCGCGGCTTCGCGGGGACGATCGCCTCGGGCGTCGTGCGCAAGGGCGACTCGATCATGGTCCTTCCCTCGGGGAAGACGAGCCGCGTGGAGTCGATCGTATCCTTCGACGGCGATCTCGACGAGGCCTTCGCGCCCATGAGCGTCACGCTCACCCTCGAGGACGAGATCGACGTGAGCCGCGGTGACGTGATCGTCCATCGCGAGAATCTTCCGCGCGTGTCCAATCAGATCGAGGCGATGCTGGTGTGGATGGCCGAGGAGCCGATGGTTCCCGGCAAGGAGTATCTGATCCAGCAGGCGGCGAAGGTCTCGCCGGGATCGGTGACGAGCCTGCGCCATCGCGTGAACATCAACACGCTCGAGCAGGAGCCCGCGCCGACGCTCACCCTGAACGAGATCGGGCAGGTGACGGTCCACGTCGCGCAGCCGATGATCTTCGATCCCTATACGAAGAACCGCGTGACGGGTGCGTTCATCGTGGTCGATCGCCTCACGAACGGAACCGTTGGAGCGGGCATGATCCTGGATCCGATCGTGCTCGCGCAGCGTGGCGACTACTGGGATGCGGAGCCCGCGAGCGGCCGTCTGGAGGAGCGCACGAGTCCGGTGACGTCGGCCGAGCGCGAGCGCCGCTACGGGCAGAAGGCGGCCACGGTTCTGCTCACCGGGCTCGCGGGCTCGGGCAAGTCGACGATTGCCTACGCGCTCGAGCGGCGGCTGTTCCGCGAAGGCCGCGCGACCACCGTGCTCGACGGTCAGAACATGCGCATGCACCTCTCGCGCGATCTCGGCTTCAGCGCGCAGGACCGCTCCGAGAACCTGCGCCGCTCCACCGAGGTGGCGCGGCTCATGAACGAAGCGGGGCTTCTTTGCATCTGTGCGTTCGTGGCGCCGGATCGCGAGATCCGCAACCGCGTGCGCGAGGCGATCGGCAGCGAGCGCTTCCTCGAGGTGTTCGTGGATGCGCCCGTCGAGCTGTGTCGCGAGCGCGATCAGAAGGGGATGTACGCGCTCGCGGATCGCGGCGAGATCCCGGGCTTTCCTGGCGTTTCGGCCCCCTACGAGGCGCCCGAATCGCCCGATCTTCGCCTCGATACGGCGACGATGGACGTCGCGGCCTGCGTCGAGAAGATCGTCGCGGCCCTTCGCGAGCGCGGCATCCTGCTCGGGTAGCGGAGTCGCGCCGGAGTCCAGAGCGCGTCGGAGGATCACCGTGTCAGCGAGGCCCGAGCCCAAGAGCCGAAACATCGTGTGGAACGCGAGCCGCGTCGGTGCGCAGCGCCGCGCCGAGATCCTCGGCCATCGCGCGGCCACGATCTGGCTCACCGGGCTCTCGGGCTCGGGCAAGTCGACGATCGCCAACGCGCTCGAGGAGCGGCTCGCCGAGCGCGGCATCAACGCCTATGGAATCGACGGCGACAACGTGCGCCATGGGCTCAATGCCGATCTCGGATTCTCTGCCGAGGACCGCACCGAGAACATCCGCCGCGTGGGCGAGGTGTGCCGCCTCTTCCACGATGCGGGTCTCATCGCGATCACCGCGTTCATCTCGCCCTACCGCAGCGATCGCGAACGCGTGCGCGCCATCCACCCCGAGGGTGGCTTCCTCGAGGTCTTCGTCGACTGCCCGCTCGCGGAGTGCGAGCGCCGCGACGTGAAGGGGCTGTACGGGAAGGCGCGTGCGGGGGCGATTCCCGAGTTCACGGGGATTTCGTCTCCGTACGAGCCGCCCGCGAATCCGGAGGTCGTCGTGAAGACGGCCGAGAGCGATCTCGACACCTGCGTGGCGCAGGTGATCGACGCGCTCGAGCGCAGAGGGATCCTCCCGCGCAGGGGCTGAGGCCGCTCGAACACTCTGCGTGGAGGCCAGGAGGTGCGACATGGACCTGGGTCTCGGGGGCAAGACGGTCATCGTCACCGGCGGCAGCGGTGGCATCGGGCGCGGCCTGGTGCTCGGCTTCGCGCAGGAGGGCGCGAACGTTGTGATCGCCACGCGCGACCGCGCGAAGGGGCAGGAGGTCGCGGATGCGTGCACGGGTCTCGCGGGTCGAGCGGTCGTCGTGCCGACGGACGTCACGAGCCCGCTCGCGGTCGAGGCGCTCGTCGCCGAAGCCGAGCGCTCGTTCGGTCCGATCGATGTGCTGGTGAACAACGCCGGCGGCGTGTTCTATCCGCGTCCGTTCCTCGACAAGCCGCGCGAGGAAGCGCAGTGGGAGCTCGACCTCAACATCTGGGGCGTGTACCACGGCTGCCGCGCGGTCGGGTCCGGCATGGTGCAGCGCGGCCGCGGCAGCATCGTGAACATCACGTCGAACTCCGCCCATGTGGGCGAGGCCGCGAGCCAGGTCGCGCACTACGGCGGCACGAAGGGCTACGTGACGGCGTTCTCGCGCGGGCTCGCCTACGAGTGGGGAGCGCACGGCGTGCGCGTGAACTGCATCGCTCCGGGATGGATCGTCCCGTGGGAGCGCGAGCACGTGGGCGAGGGCAGCTTCTGGAAGAAGTTCGGCTACGAGCTGTTCGGCACGCCCGAGGAGATGGCGAAGCAGGCCGAGAGCGGGGCGATGTTCAACGTCGGCAACCAGCCGCTGCGCCGCATCGGCCGCCCCGAGGACATCGCGAACCTGGCCCTGTTCTTCGCCTCCGATCGCTCCGAGCACCTCACCGGACAGGTCGTGAGCGTGAGCGGCGGCTCGTACATGCCGTGAGGGGGGACGAGCCGCGATCCGATCGGTGCGGCCGGAAAGAGGGAGAACGGGCGCTGCACGCGTCGCGAAGGCCGCGCCCAGCGCCCGCTCTGGCTCCACGAGGCTCTACGAGGCGATTCGCCTTCGCCGCAGGCCGTGGACTCCCGCGAGGCCGACGAGCATGAGCAGCGCGCTGCCCGGCTCGGGGACGACCACGTTCGCTTCCACGTACCCCAGCCGGAAGGCGCTGGCGTTCGTGTTCTCGGCCACGAGCAGCAGATACTTCGTGGGGTTCGACGGCAGCAGCGTGCCCCCTCCCACGTGCCCGATGTCCTCGCCGTCGTACTGGCTGAACGATCCGCACACCGACCATCCACCCGGCGGGCAGTTGTCGGTGCCGATCAGATCCCAGCCCGACCCGTTCCAGCTCCACGCCGAGATGTCGTCCGGGTTCTCGAGCAGGGTCCCGTAGATCCGGGTGATCTGGACCGTCGCGCTGAAGGCGACGAGCAGGGCATCCTCGCCGGCCGGCGAAATGAGGTCGCACTGGCTCGTGCCGATCACGGTGCCGCAGCCGATGCCGCGCCCGAAGCCCAGCGCGGTGCCGATGTTCACGCCCAGGTTCTGGGCGCCCGACCCGCTGGGGTTCGTCGGATCGAGGGTGTTCTGGGGATTCGTGATCCCGCCCCATCCCGATGCCGTTGCGTTCACTCCACCGTCGGACACGGTGATCGAGTTTGCGTTGCTCTGATTCGAGATCTGGTAGTTGAATGTCAATGCGTCCGCCGTCGCCGGTACCCCGAGAAGCCCGATCCAGGCCGCCAGGGCGCCGAGCGCGGGCAGACGCAGCATGCCCACGGTGCTCATCCGATTCTCCCTCCTCCTGCCGCGTTCGCGGCGCTCTTGCCCGCCTCCCTTCGGGTTTCCCATCAGGCGCTGGGGATCCCGGCGGGCGTTCTCCGGGGGGCTCGCACTCTCCGCGAGAACTCCACGATCTCACCACGAAAGCTGCACGTTCGTAAAGAAAAAAATGACCAATCGGATGGTCATTTTCAGGACAGGGCAGGGACTGCCCGGTCCCCGCGGGGGCGTCGGGTGCCGCCTAGAAGAACGACCCGGTGGCGTCGGGGAGCCCCATCTCGGGCCAGGCACCCATGGCGACGGTCTGGCAGTTGCCCCAGCCCGCGCCGCCGCCCACCGGATCCTCCACGCGGATTACGCAGTCGCGGATCTGGTGCACGCGGCGGGCGACCTCGGGATCGCTGCAATCGGGGATGTGCTCGCCGTCCACGTGCAGCTCTGCGCGCCAGCTCCCGTGGTGGAAGCCGTCGAAGCCGTGGTAGAGGCCCGTTCCCAGGTGGAAGCCGGTGTTGCTCACCACGTGCACGCGCATCGGCCGTTCGGAGCCGTCCGCCATCGTGAAGCGCAACGTCCCGCCGCGGAAGCGGCGATTGCGAGGATCGAAGGAGACCTCGGGCCGCAGCGCGCGAAACGGTTCGCGCCGCCCGTTGGGGTGCTCGATCCCACCCTGGAAGCGCTCGTGCGAGAAGCCGGGCGCCGCGTACTTCAACAAGTAGTGGTGCATCGCGTAGCGCGAGCCATCGGGGCGCTCGAAGAGCACGGGATTCCAGATGGCGAGCGCAGACGGGACGAGCTCGGTCTCGGTGGGCTCGAGGTCCGCGAGCGCCACGCCCACGTCGGGCCGCACGCCCCAGGAGTGGTCGCGCGTCGCGACCCATCCGTCGGGGGTGATCGGCGTGCGACGGCCGTCGAGCTCCACCCAGCCCGAGGCTACGCCCGTCTGGTGGTAGCGGATCTGGTTCGCGGTGTGGCGGTAGCCGCTCATCGTGCGCCGGTCCTCGCGATCCTCGAGGAACGCCGGCACCGACGCCTCGAAGAGAAGCTCGAAGGCGATGGGCTGCACGTCCGTGGGCTCGAGGCGCACGCGCACCGCGCGGAGCGGCTCGACGATCTCGTAGTGGATTGGGCCGATTGCGAGCCGTTCGGGGTCGGGGAAGAGGCGGCGGCTCGCCCGGACCGTCCACTGCCCGACGCCGCGCGACACGCCGCCGTAGCCGTCCATCACGTTGCGGTTGGTGTACTTGCCGAAGCCGAAGCCCACCTGCAGCGAGCCGTCGCGTGCGGCGGCCATGCCGCACACCTTCTCGGTCCACGCGTAGTCGCTCTGCGAGACCGTCGCGAACGTGTCCACGATCTGGTGGTTGAAGTACTCGTCCGAGGGGAGCAGGGGGCCGATCGATCCCGACATCGTTCCTCCGTCGACGGCGCACCGCCGCCCGGGCCGCAGCGTATCCGGCGATGGGTGCGCGTGTCGAGCCGCAGGCGCGGTTCGCGGGCTCGATTCGCGGGCGGAGGGGCCCGCTGTCGATCCGCTCCGAACGGCGCCTTCGCGTAGAATGACCGGGTGGACTACGAGGACATCCGCTTCGCGCTCGCCGACGGTGTGGCGACGATCTCGCTGCATCGCCCCGAGAAGCTCAACGCCTTCTCCGGCCGCATGGGCGAGGAGCTCGGACACGCCTTTCGCCGCTGCGATGCCGACGACGACGTGCGCGCCGTGGTGCTCACCGGATCCGGGCGCGCGTTCTGCTCGGGGGCGGACCTGAGTCTGGGGGCCGAGACGTTCGCCCCCCAGAATGCGAGCCAGTTTCGAGCCTCGGCCGTCGATCCGCCCGCGTTCCTCGTGAGAAAACCCGTGGTCGCGGCGGTGAACGGACACGCGATCGGCTTGGGGCTCACGCTCGCGCTGCAGTGCGACCTGCGCTTCGTCGCGCGCGAGGGGACGTACGGCATCGTGCAGGTGCGCCGCGGCGTCATGCCCGATGCGTACTCGCACTGGACGCTGCCGCGCATCGTCGGCCTGTCGCGCGCGGCGGACCTCCTGCTCTCCGGCCGCACGTTCACCGGCGACGAGGCGTTCGCGCTCGGCATCGCGAGCCGCGTGCTCCCCGCGGCCGAGGTCCTGCCGGCGGCGCTCGCGTGGGCGCGCGACGTGGCGACGAATGCCGCGCCGCTCTCCGTCGCCATCACGAAGCGCCTGCTCTGGCAGAGCCCCGCGCTCGGGTGGGACGACGTCGAGCGCTTCGAGACGGATCTGCACCACCATCTGATGGGTGCCCCGGACGCGCGCGAGGGGCCCATCGCATACCTGCAGAAGCGCGCACCGCAGTGGGCGGGCAGCGTCGCGCGGGACTGGCCCGCGTGGCCCCAGGGGCCGGGCGGCGCTACACCGGATCGCGGCGACGAGAAGGGCGACGAAGAGAAGGAGCGGAAGCGATGAAGGTCGATGCGGCGTTGTTCGTGCAGAGTCCGAGTGAAGCGGGGCCGGCTGCGAGGCAGGCGGAGCAGGACGGCTACGACGGGGTCTACACGTTCGAGGGTCGCCACGACCCGTTCCTGCCGCTCGCGATCGCGGCCGAGCACACGGAGCGCATCGAGCTCGCGACCGCGGTGGCGATCGCCTTCGCGCGCAATCCCATGATCCTCGCGAACCTGGGCTACGACCTGCAGTGGCAGTCGAAGGGTCGCTTCATCCTGGGGCTCGGCTCGCAGATCCGCCCCCACATCGAGAAGCGCTACAGCATGGCGTGGTCGCGTCCGGCGGCGCGCATGCGCGAGCTGGTGCAGGCGATCCGCGCGATCTGGGGGGCCTGGCACCGTGGCGAGAAGCTCGACTTCCGCGGCGAGTTCTACACCCACACGCTGATGACTCCCGTGTTCAATCCCGGTCCGAATCCGTATGGGCTTCCGCGCATCTTCGTCGCGGGCATCGGCCCGAGGATGACCGAGGTCGTGGGCGAGGTGGGCGACGGCTACTTCGTGCACCCGCTCCACACCGAGCGCTTCGTGCGCGAGCGCACGCTGCCCGCACTGGATCGCGGGCTCGCCGCGAGCGGCCGGCAGCGCAAGGACTTCGAGATCGCCTGCCAGGTGATCCTCGCCATGGGTGCGACGGACGAGGAGCTCGAGCGGGCGCGCGGCGCCGCCAAGGCGCACATCGCCTTCTACGGCTCGACGCCTGCGTACCGCGAGGTGCTCGACATCGAGGGGCGCGACGGCCTGCACGAGGAGCTCAATCGCCTGTCGAAGCAGGGCAAGTGGCTCGAGATGGCCTCGCACATCGACGACGATCTGCTCGAGCGCATCGCCGTGGTTGGTACACCCGAGCGTGTCTCCGAGACGCTGCGAAAGCGCTATGCCCACTGGGTGAGCCGCGTGAGCCTCGTCTCGCAGGTGCCCGTGCCGCACGACGAGTGGTCCCAGATCCTACGCGGTCTTCGCGCGAGCTAGGCGCTCGCTGCGCGTACATGCGAATGCCCCTACACCTTCGGGAGGACCGAGAATGAAGACCGAGCTCTGCAAGCGGTTGGGAATCGAGTACCCGATCTTCGCCTTCACCCACTGCCGCGACGTCGTCGTCGCGGTGAGCAAGGCCGGCGGCTTCGGCGTACTGGGCGCCGTGGGATTCTCGCCCGAGCAGCTCGAGCGCGAGCTCGCCTGGATCGACGAGCGGATCGGCGAGTTCTCCTACGGCGTCGACACCGTCATTCCCAACAAGTACGAGGGTGCCGGCGAGACCGATCCTGCGAAGCTCGAGGCCATGCTGCGCGCAGCGGTACCGCAGGCCCATCGCGATTTCGTCGCGAAGCTGCTCGCCGATGCGGGGGTTCCCGAGCTGCCGGCCTCGGAGAAGAGCCGCGAGCTCATCGGCTGGACCGAGGCCACGGCGGGCCCGCAGGTGGACGTCGCGCTCTCGCACCCGAAGGTGAGGCTCATCGCCAACGCGCTCGGCACGCCACCCAAGGACATCATCGAGAAGATCCACGCCTCGGGCCGCCTGGTGGCGGCGCTGTGCGGGAGGGTGAAGCAGGCGCGCAAGCACGTCGAGGCGGGCGTCGACATCGTGATCGCGCAGGGAACCGAGGGGGGAGGGCACACCGGCGAGGTGAGCAGTCTCGTGCTCTGGCCCCAGATCGTGCGCGCCGTCGCTCCCACGCCCGTGCTCGCCGCGGGCGGCATCGGTACCGGCCAGCACGTCGCCGCCGCGCTCGCGATGGGCGCGCAGGGCGTGTGGACCGGATCGCTCTGGCTCGCGGTGAAGGAGTCCGACTGCGCACCGGCGCAGAAGGAGACCTACCTGCACGCGACGAGCGAGGATACGGTGCGATCGCGCTCGTGGACGGGCAAGCCCGCGCGTATGCTGCGCAACGACTGGACCGAAGCGTGGGAGAAGCCCGAGAACCCCAAGCCGCTGCCGATGCCGCTGCAGGGGATGATCTCGATGGAGGCCGTGCAGCGCACCCATCGCTATGCGGACAAGGCGCAGTCGGTGGCCTTCAATCCCTGCGGGCAGGTGATCGGCATGGTCACCGAGTCGCGCCCCGCGCGCGAGGTCGTCCAGCGCCTGGTCGACGAGTACCTCGACGCCGTCGATCACCTCGAGTCGCTTCAGCCCGAGGAGTAGGTCAGCCACAATCACTTTTTGCTTGCTCCTCGGCGCTGACCTCGTGGTAGCATCACGCCGTGATTCAGGCAGAAGTCAGTCCCGGGTCGACTCGGAAGGCATGGGTGCGCGGCGCATGGATCCCCCTCGTGGTCGTGCTGTGTCTCGTCGTGCAGGGGTGCACGCACAAACGGCCGCTCGTCAGGCCGGATTTCTCCCCGGTCCACGCCGGGCGCAGCGCCAAGGTCCTCGTCATGCCCGTGGACGTCGAGATCTACGAGCTGACCATGGCGGGGATCCCCAAGCCCAGGGCGGACTGGACGCTCGCGGCCAGCACGAACCTTGACGCTGCCGTCGGCCACGCCTTGCGCTGGAAGGGGGTCGAGATTCTCGACTACGAGTCGCCCGAGGACGATCTCGACCTCGAGCACTCCTTTCTTCAGCTTCAGAAGCTCCATTCCGCAGTGGCGAATGCTCTGTTCGCCCATGAGCTGGGGCCGTCGCTCGGAATGGGCATGCTATGGCTTCCCACGCTGAACAAGCGCTTCGACTGGAGCCTGGGTCAAGAAGCGGAGTCTCTGGCCGGCTGGTTCGACGCCGACTACGCGCTGTTCGTCTACGTGCGCGACAGCTACGAGAGTGCGGGGCGTATGGCTGTCTCCGTTGCAGTGGCCGCGCTGGGGGGCGTGGCCGCCCCGGGGCAGCAGATCGGCTTTGCGTCGCTGGTGAACCTCAGGACGGGCAACCTCGTCTGGTGCAACTACATTCTCGCGAATCGCTCCTTGATGGTGAAGCCAGGGGATGTACGGTCGCCCGACTCCGCCGGCTCTGCGGTCGAGCATCTTCTCGCGGACATTCCCCTGTGAGGGCCGCTCTTCTCTCGGTTGCCTTCGTCGTCCTGGCCGGCTGTGCGACGACGGTTCCGGATCTGTCCCCGGGAGAACGCCCCTCGATCGAGACCGACGAAGCGGGATTCTGGATGCACATGGACCGGGTCGAGAGGGAGCTTCGGAGCTCCGGCCGACTCGTGCGTAACCCGGCAGTCCATCGCTATGTGAAGGCGCTCGCGTGCACGCTCGCGCCGGAGTACTGCGATCAGATTCGCGTGTACGTCGTCTCGGAGCCTCATTTCAACGCCACGATGGCGCCGAATGGCTGTATAGAAGTCTGGACCGGCCTCCTGCTTCGCGCGCAGAACGAGGCGCAGCTGGCAACGGTGCTCGCACACGAGATCGCCCATTTCCGAGGGCGACACACTCTCGAGAAATGGCGCCAGACGGAGAAGGCGACCAATGCGCTCGTCGTCGTACAGCTGGCATCCGCGGCAGCGGGGCACGGCTACATCGGAGATGCTGCAAACTTCGTTGCCGTTACAAGTCTTCGCGCCTTCAGCCGCGACCAGGAGCGCGAGGCGGATCGAGTGGGCTTCGAGCTTCTCGCTCGGGCCGGATACGACCCCCGGGAGGCGGCTCGCATTTGGAAGGCGCTCGTCGAGGAGCTGGAGCAGGGCGACGAGAATCCGCGCATTCCCACGTTCCTTTCGACCCATCCGAGCATTCCCGAGAGAATCGAGACGCTCGACGCGATGGCGGCGGAGCACTTGACCGACGAGAACGCGGGACGGACGGGTCGGGAGCGCTATCTGGCAGCGATCGCCCCCATTCGTGCAAAGCTTCTGCGCGACGAGGTGCGCCAGAACCGGTTCGAGCGCAGCCGCCTGGTTCTGAGTCGGATTCTCGAGGCGGGCGTTGCAAGGGGAGAGATCGAGTTCTATCGGGGCGAGCTGTATCGGCTTCGCGCAGAACGCGGTGACCACGACCATGCGATCGAGCACTATCGCAGCGCGATCGAGGTCGGAGATGCGCCGGCCGAGGTGCATCGCTCCTATGGGCTCGTGCTCCGCTCGATGGGCGAGAAGTCCGACGCCGCCGCACAGTTCCAGATGTACGTCGAACGCGATCCCGACGCTCCGGATCGCGCAATGATTGAATCCTACCTGGCGGAGCTCGAGTGATGCGCATTTCGGCAGTCCTGAGCCTGGTGCTCGCCTCCATCTTCCTTGCAAGCTGCACCATGTACACGCTGGTGAAGCCTCAGCCGCGCACGGTTGCGGGGCGCTATCAGGTAGATCCCCAGATCGAGTGGAGTCGGCGCAAGGTGGGCACAGCGGAGCTGTGGACCGTACACGGTCCCCAGATCGAGGTGGTCTACCTCACCCATGGAATTGGCGAGGGGGAGACCCTCTTCAAGCAAGCCCCGGGCTCGAAGAAGGAGCCGCCGGTCTTCCGTGCGGACCTCTCACCCAGTGAGGTCGCGGAATTCACGATCGACAGCCTGACGCACGAAGGCTACGAGCGGGTCGAGCTCGCGGACCTGCGGCCTGAGCCGTTCGGGGGAAAGCCGGGCTTCCGGTTCGAGTTGAGTCTTGTCACCAAGGACGGGCTCGAGATGGGCGCTCTCGCGGCCGGAAGTGTGGTGGCCGAGGAGCTCTACCTCGTGCTCTTCATGGCGCCGCGGCTGCACTACTACGAGACGTACCTGCCACACGTCGAGAAGCTCGTCGCCTCGGTCGAGTTCCGCTGACGACGAGCTGTCGGCGTTCGCGCCGCGCCTACTTCCCCTTGAACACCGGGGTGCGCTTCTCGAGGAACGCGCGAGGGCCTTCCTTCGCGTCCTGCGACATCATCACCTTCATGCCGAGCGGCATCTCCTTGGCCCAGGCCTCGGACTCCGGCAGGCACGCGGTCTCGCGCACCGCCTGCAGGATGCACCGCACGGCGACGGGGCCGTTCTCGGCGATGCGCTGGGCGATCTGGCGCGCCTTCTCGAAGGCGTGACCGTCGGGGACCACATGCCCGATGAGCCCGATCTCCTTCGCCTCGCGCGCGGTGATGGAGTCTCCCGTGAGCAGCATCTCGACCGCGCGCGTGTACGGGATCTGGCGCGGCAGGCGCACGGTCGATCCCGCCATCGGGAACAGCCCGCGCTGCACCTCGGTCACGCCGAACACTGCGCTCTCGCCGGCCACGCGGATGTCGGTGCCCTGCAGGATCTCCGTGCCGCCCGCGAGCGCGAAGCCCTCGACGGCGGCGATGATCGGCTTCGTCGGACGGTACGTCTTGAGCCAGCCGTCGAAGATGATGTTTCCTTCCTTCTTCAGCCGCTCCTCGTACTCGTCCGCGGGGGGCGCGCCGGAGTTCATGCGCGCGATCACGCCGAGGTCCATCCCCGCGCAGAACGTGTCGCCCGTGCCCCGGAGGATGGCCACGCGCAGCTCGTCGTCCTGGTCGAGCTGGCGCCAGGCATCGGACAGCCCGCACAGCACCTCGGCGTTCACCGCGTTCTTCTTCTCGGGGCGATTGAGGGTGAGGATCAGGACGTGTCCGTCCGTCTCGGTGAGCAGGGCGCGGTTCTTCGTGGTCATGGGCTTCCTTCTCCTCGTCTCGCGGGCCCGATGTGCGGCCCCGATGGCTGCGTTGCATACGGCCAGGCCGCGCCATGATAGCCTCGGGAGCGTCGATTCGTGGCATCGGCGCAGGAGGGCTTCCCATGGCGCATCGGAGCGACGGACGAGGGCGAGGGGATGAGGCGAAGCGAGCGGCGCGCGGGCGTGGTGCAGCCGCGACGAGGGGGCTGGGCTGTCTGCTGCTCGGGCTGGGGCTCGCGGTTGCGACGGGCGGTGCGTGGGCGGACGAGGAGCCCTCGCGCAGCGTGGCCGAGCTGTGGACCTACGGGGCGAAGCAGAATCGCGCGATCGAGGTCGAGCCCGGTATCTTCGCCGTGAACGGGACCTCGAACGCCTACCTGATCTCGACGGTCGAAGGCAGCGTGCTCGTCGACACCGGCGGCAACAACGACGCTGCGCGGTTTCGCGATCTGCTCGGTGCCGTGCAGCGCGGACCGCTCCTCTACGTGATCCTCACGCATGCGCACGAGGACCACGTGCAGGGGCTGCCGCTGTGGCGCGACACCGGCGCGAAGGTCGTCGCGCACCGGCGTTTTCGCGAGTACAACGCATCGTTCGTCGCGCTCGAACGCTTCCGCTACCGGCGTGGCCGCGTGCTGTGGAGCGCGATCATGCCCGAGGATCTGCCGCCCGATGGCGACCCGCTTCGCTATCGCGCGATCGAGCCCGATCTCGTCGTCGACGATCGCCTCGTGCTGAACGTAGACGGCATGCGGATCGAGGTCCTCTCGACGCCCGGGGGCGAGGGCGCCGACTCGCTCTCCGTGTGGTTGCCCGCGCGCCGCATCCTGTTCACGGCGGATCTCGTCGGGCCCATGCCCGACTTCCCCAACCTGTCGACGATCCGCGGCGAGCAGATCCGCTTTGCGATGCCCTATGTGGAGTCGCTCGATCGCGTGCTCGCGCTCGAGCCCGAGGTGCTCCTTCCGGGCCACTTCGAGCCCATGCGCGGGCCCGAGCGGATCCAACCCGAGCTCACCCGCGTGCGCGACGCCGTGCGCTACGTGCACGACCGCACCGTCGCGGGCATGAACCAGGGCCGCGCGCTCGAGGATCTGATGCGCGAGATCACGCTTCCGCCCGAGCTCGCGATGCCCGAGCGCTACGGGAAGGTGTCGTGGGGCGTGCGCGCGATCTGGGAGGGCTACTCCGGCTGGTTCCACGATCGCTCGCCGACGGAGCTCTATCCGGTGCGACGCGAGTCCGTGTATGCAGAGCTCGCCGCGCTGGCCGGTGGTGCGGACCCGCTCGCCCTGCGCGCACGCGCACACCTGGATGCGGGCGAGCCCGTCGAGGCGCTGCACCTGGTCGAGGTCGCACTCGCGGCCGAGCCGGATCACGTCGCAGCGCTGCGGGTGCAGCTCGACGCCCTGCGCGCGCTTCGCGAGCGCGCCGTCGCTGCGGGCGGGAACTTCCAGGAGCTCGGCTGGCTCGCATACCGCATTCGCGCGACGGAGCAGGCGCTCGGTGAGGCCGGGAGTGGGGCCGCGTCCGGCGGCGCGGCTGCGGGGGATGCGCGTTAGCGGCGGCGGCCGACGATCACGTACTGCAACGCGCGGAATTCCTCGAGGCGTCCGCACGACAGGCGATCGAGCGCTCGCAGCGCGGCGTTCCCGCCCGAGAAGTGAGGCCTCCGTGCGATCACCTCGAGGCCGGCACCTTCGAAGAGCCGCTCCATCTCGCGCCGCGTGAAGAACCGCAGGTGCGTGGAGTCGAGCACGCCCGACTCGCGGTACGAGAAGCGGCCGCGCAGCACCAGGTCGCGCAGCACCTTGTAGTGGCGAAGGTTGGGGATGCTGGCGACGACGAATCCGCCGGGCGCGAGCTGCGCGACCAGACGTCGCAGCACGTTCCACGGATCGACCAAGTGCTCGAGCACGTCGCCGCAGATCACGCAGTCGTAGGGAGGATCGAGCGGGGGGAGCTCCTGATCGAGGTCGGCATCGAACACGCGACCGAGGTGGTGCGCGGCTTCCTCGCGCGCCGCTGCGACGCGCTCGATGCCGTGCACGACGGCGTGGGGCCGGATCTCACGGATTGCCCGGCCGAGCGCACCCGCCGCGCATCCCACGTCGAGGAATCGCCGGGCCCCGTCGGGCAGGCAGGCGAGGATCTCCTGGTTGCAGGCGCGGTAGTATTCGCCGGGTTTCTCGGTGCTGTGCTCGGCCGCTCGCTTCACGCCGCGACTCTAGCCGATGCGCCGCGGGCAGCGCAGGCCTGTCCCGCCGCGCGCGCCTACGCCATGCCGAGCCGCTGCTTCGCGGTGTCGAGCGCCCAGCGGTAGTCCGCCTTGCCGGCGGGGCTGCGCACGATGCGATCGACGACGATGGCATGCTTGGGCGATTTGTACGGCGCGAGCTTGCCGCGCGGGATCGCGCGGATCCCGTCCGCATCGAGGCTCGCCCCCGGCGCGAGTGCCACCACTGCGGTGATCGCCTGTCCCCACTGCTCGTCGGGCACCCCGACGACCACGCAGTCCTCGATCGCGGAGTGCGCCTTCAGCACCTCCTCGACCTCTTCGGGGAAGACCTTCTCGCCGCCGGTGTTGATGCAGACCGAGCCGCGTCCGAGCAGGGTGATCGTTCCGTCCGCCTCCACCGTCGCGTAGTCGCCGGGGATCGAGTAGCGAATGCCGTCGATCACGCGGAACGTGGCCTCCGTCTTCGCGGAGTCCTTGTAGTAGCCGGCGGGAAGGGCCTGGCCGCCGATGGCGAGCACGCCCACTTCCCCCGAGCCGGGCGCGACCTCGCGGCCATCGTCGGTGAACACCTTCGTGTCGGGCGAGAGGCGGAAGCGCGCCGTCGTAGGATCGTCGGCGAGCGTCGTGATCATCATCGCGGCGCCGGTGGCCTCGCTCGAGCCGAGGCCGTCGATGAGCAGCCCGATGCCGCGCTTCTGGAACTCCTTCTTCATCGCGGCCGACCACATCACGCCGCCCGAGACGATCATGCCGAGCGACGACACGTCGTAGGGCTTGCCGCGCGATTCGGCCTCTTCGAGCGCGCGCACCATGGGGCGTGCGAATGCGTCGCCCACGATCGTGCACGCGGCGACGCGATGCTCCTGCACGGCGCGCCAGAACTCGTGACCGTCGAAGGAGCGCTCCGTGAGGATCACGACCGCGCCGCCGATCATGAGCCGGCCCATCGACGAGAACCACGCCATGCCGTGCATGAGAGGCGCGGCGGCGAGTCCCGGTCCCGCGGCGTTCTTCTCGTGCATCTTCACGGCCGCCGAGGCCGCCTCGGCGGGCGTCGTCGGAACGGGATTGCCGGACATCATGTAGCTCGACTTGAACTGCTCGAAGAGCGCGCGGTGCGTCCACATCACGCCCTTGGGAAGCCCCGTCGTGCCGCCGGTGTAGAGGAAGATGAAGTCATCGGCGGAGCGTTCGATGCGCGGCGCGGGTGCGCTCGTGGCGACGAGCTTCTCGTAGTCGTACGCGCCGGAGAGCAGCGGCGCCTCGTCCTCGGGATTCGTCGTCACCTGTACGAGCAGCCGCAGTCGCGGCAATCGCGCGCGCACCGCCTCGATCCGCTCGGCGAGCGCGCCGTGGTACAGGACGACCTCGGCGTCGGAGTTCTCGAGCAGGTAGTGGAGCTCGTCCTCCAGGTAGCGGTAGTTCACGTTCACCGGGATGGCGCGCAGCTTGAGCGCCGCGAACGTCGCCTCCAGGAACTCGGGCGCATTGAACAGGTAGAGGGCGACCTTCGCCCCTTCGCCGACGCCGTGCGCCGCGAAGGCACCGGCGAGCCGCGCGGCCCGGCTCTCGAGCGCCGCGAACGTCCAGCGCTTCTTCCCGTAGATCTGCGCGGGCGCGTCCCCGATCCGATCCGCCAGCGCCTCCCAGATGTCTGCGAGATTCATCGTCCCTCCCGTGCTTCGTGCGCGCCACGCCCGTCGGACCCGATCCGACCGGTCGGACGAACGTGATCGGGCCATTTAACCTGTCTGGACCCTCGGGATCAACTCGGCACCACGGACCCGGGTGCGGCCCTATACTGGCGCCGGCCACGGAAGGGGAGAGCCCGCCATGCAGGAATGGAGGAGCAAGCGGACGATCGGGATCGCGGCGGTCGCGCTCGTGCTGGTGGGAGCCGCGCTCACCCTCACGCTCGTTCCCCGCATGAAGCGCATCACGCTGGAGCGGGCTGTGCGCGAAGGCGCATACAGCGTGCGCGATCTCGTGCTCTTCGAGAACCCCGAGATCATCGACGCGATCGCACGGGGAGGCAGCTTCGGCGGCGAGTACTCGCGCGCGATCGCCCAGGACATGTTCGCGCGGACGGGACCCGGCGTGGACGAGGCGAGGGCGGGAACGAAGGTCCTCGAGCTCGCGCCTCGCACCTGGCTCATCCGCCTGCCGATCGTGAATGCGGTGCTCTTCGAGACGGACGAGGGCCTCGTGCTCGTCGACACCGGCTACGCGCCCGGCGGCCCCGCGCTGCTCGAGGCGATTCGCAAGGTGAGCCAGGCCCCGATTCACACCGTGATCTACACGCACGGACACGTCGATCATGCCTACGGGACCTGGGCGCTGCTCGAGGCGGGCGAGAAGCCCGAGATCGTCGCGCACGCGGCGCTGCCCGCGCGTTTCGAGCGCTACCTCCGTCTGCGCGGCTCGATCGCGCGCTACATGAGCCAGCCCGAGGAGAGCCTACCCCGGACGCGCGAGGACCTGGTCTGGCCCACGCGCACGTTCGCCGACCGGCTCGAGCTCGAGATCGGGGGAGAGCGCTTCGTGCTGCAGCATCACCGTGGCGAGACCGACGACCAGCTCTACGTCTGGGTGCCTGGTCGCAAGGCGCTGGCGAGTGCGGACTACTACCAGGGATTCCTGCCGAACGCCGGCAACGGAAAGCGCGTGCAGCGCGATCCCGAGCCGTGGGCGCTGGCGCTTCGCGAGATGGCCGAGCTCGGCCCCGAGCTGCTGCTGCCCGCGCACGGCGAGCCGATCGCGGACGCCAAGCAGATTCGCGAGAGCTTGCTCCTCCACGCCGAGGCCCTGCAGTACATCGTCGATCGCACGATCGAGGGGCTCAACGCCGGTCTGCGCAAGGACCAGGTGTGGCAGTCGATCGAGCTGCCCGAGCACCTGGCGACCCACCCCCTGCTGCGCGAGCAGTACGTGACGGCGAAGGACATCTCGAAGATGGTGATCCACCAGTACACCGGATGGTGGGACGACGTGCCGTCGCACTGGTCGCCCGCGCCGCTCGAGGCGCAGGCGCGCGAGATCGTGCAGCTCGCGCGCGGCATGAAGCGCTTCGTCGCGCGCGCGCGCGCGCTGGCCGACGAGGATCTCGCCCTTGCCTCGCATCTGGCCGACTGGGCGTTCCTCGCCGATCCCACGAGCCCGCTCGCGCAAGAGCTCGTGATCGACGTCTACCGCCGGCGCGTGCTCGATCCCGGGACGAACACGCAGGAGATGCTCGAGTACGTGGACGCGATGGCCGAGGCGCGGCGGCGCCAGCTCGGGATCGAAGAGTAGGACTCCGCGCCCGCGTGGCGCGCGGATCCGACGAGGAGGGAGATCGTGCGACTCGATGTGGAGCTTCCCGGCTTCGGGGGCGTCGCGCTGCGCGGCTGGCTGTACCTGCCTGCGAGCCGGGGGCGCGCGCCCGCCGTCGTGATGGCGCACGGGTTCTCGGCCGTGAAGGAGATGGCGCTCGACCGCTTCGGCGAGGCCTTTGCGCGGGCGGGCATCGCGGCGCTCGTCTACGACCATCGCAATCTCGGCGCGAGCGGCGGAGAGCCGCGCCAGCGCATCAACCCCTGGGCGCAGTCGCGCGACTATCGCCATGCGATCTCGTGGCTCGCGCAGCGCCCCGAGGTCGATCCCGAGCGCATCGCCATCTGGGGCTCCTCGTTCAGCGGTGGCGAGGTGATCGTTGTCGGGGCGTGCGACGAGCGGGTGAAGGCGGTGATCGCGTCCGTACCGATGTCGGGGCTCCCCGGTGCCGACTACACGGATACCGGGGAGCGCTTCCGCGCGATCCGGGCGCAGATCCTCGACGAGAGCGGCGCGGGTCTCGCCGACGTCGAGACGGCCGTGCTCGGGCCGTTCGGCGTGGTGAGTGAAGAGGGGAGCGACCTACCGGTGTTCCTCGACATGTCCGAGGCGACGCAGTGGTTCCTGCGCAACGGGCGGGTGCCGGGCTCCACCTGGCAGAATCACGTGACGCTCGCGAACGCCTTCGGCTCCGAGCCCGCCTTCGATCCTGGCGCCTGCATCGATCGCATCGCGCCGCGGCCGCTGCTCATGGTCGTCGCCCGCGACGACCGAATGGCGGCCACCGAGATCGCGCTCGAGGCGTTCGCACGCGCCGGTGAGCCCAAGCAGCTCGTGATCCTGGAAGGTGATCACTTCGTCTCGTACCAGGGCGAGGGCTTCCGCCAGGCCTCGCAGGCCATGTGCGACTTCCTGCGCACGTATCTCTGAGGCGCACGCCTGGCATCGGCGTCCTTCGTTCGTCGGGGCCGATCGTTCCCGCGAGATTTCGATTGCATCGCTGCAACCATCCGGTTACAGTGCGGCCCGTCGTCGTCTGGGAGCCCCCCTTGACCGTTGGATCCCCCGCACAGGACCGCTCGTCGTCGCCCTACGGCCGTGCCGAGGTGCGCGACGCGCTGGTGCGGGCGGGCATCGAGCTCTTCGCGGAGCGCGGCCCCGGTGCGGTGTCGGTGCGCGAGGTGGCCGCGGCTGCCGGCGTGAACCACGCGCTCGTGTTCCGCCACTTCGGCTCGAAGGAGGGCCTGGTACGCGCGGTGTTCGAGGAGCTGTTCGAGCGCGTGCGCCGGCTCGCGTCCGAGATCCGGATCGAGGGCGACGATCCCGTGACGCAGGGCATGCGCGTGGTGGGAGCGACGCCGGAGATGTGGCGGCTGCTCACCTATGCCGCGCTCGAGGGCGGCGACGCCATCCTGCGCGACATCCCGAGCCCGTTCATCGCCGACGCGCTCGATCGGCTCGAGCGCAGCCAGCGCGAGGGCGCGTACAACGCCCACGTCGATGCGCGCATGTTGATGGCGTCGGGCATCGCGCTCGCGCTCGGCTGGGCCGTGTTCCAGGACATGCTGATCCCCCTCGCGGGGCTCGAGCCTGCGAGCGTGGAGGAGCGTACGCTCCGCATCAAGGGAGCCTGGGACGAGTTCATCGCACCGCGAGAGAGCGGTCCGCAGCGGTCGTAGCGCACAGCGCTCGCACCACAGAGGGAGGGCAGACATGGCGGGTTTCGACATCGAGCTGGGGCTCACCGACGAGGATCGCGCGATCCGCGACACGGTCCACAAGTTTGCCCAAGAGGTCTTGCGGCCCGCCGGGCGCGAGCTCGATCGGCTCGTCGATCCGGCGCAGGTGATCGCGCCGGACTCGATCCTGTGGGACGTGTTCAAGAGGTACTACACGCTCGACATCCATCGCATGATGTACGACGCGGAGATGGAGCCGGTCGCCAAGGCGCGGCTCATGGCGATCGTGAACGAGGAGATGTCGTGGGGGGACGTCGGCCTCGCCATCACCCTGGGGCTGTCCGGCTTCCACATCCCGTTCGTGCAGCAGTCGGGGGACCAGGAGCTCATCGAGCGCTTCTGCAGCTTCGACAACCCGACGATCGGCTGCTGGGCCCTCACCGAGCCCGATCACGGCGGCGACTCCGTCGGCTTCACCGAGAAGCACTTCAGCGATCCGGCGCTCAAGGCGAACTGCGTGGCGCGCAAGGACGGCGACGACTACGTGATCAACGGCCAGAAGGCCGCATGGGTGTCGAACGGATCGATCGCGCACATGGCAGTCCTGTTCTGCACGCTCGACACGACCCAGGGCTTCAAGGGCGGTGCTGTGTTCGTGGTGCCGATGGATCTGCCTGGCATCACGCGGCCGCGCCCGCTCGACAAGCTCGGGCAGCGCAGCTTGAACCAGGGCGAGATCTACTTCGAGAACGTGCGCGTTCCCAAGCGCTACTGCGTGATCGAGCCCAACGCCTACGCGATCACGCTCGAGATCATGCTGAGCCACGGCAACACCGGCATGGCGCAGCTCTTCGTGGGGCCGGCGCAGGCGGCACTCGATCATGCGGTGGCCTACGCGAAGGAGCGCGTCCAGGGCGGCGTGCCGATCTTCTCGCACCAGAGCGTGAAGTCGCGGCTGTTCAAGATGTTCGCCAAGGTCGAGGCCGCGCGCTCCATCGCACGCCGCGTCGCCATGCACAACGCCACGAACCTGCCGAAGTTCCAGTACTGCGTCGCCGCGAAGACCTTCGTCACGCAGACGGCGTTCGAGGTGGCGAGCGACGCGGTGCAGATCTTCGGCGGCAACGGTCTGTCGCGCGAGTATCCGGTCGAGAAGCTCCTGCGCGACGCGCGCGCATCGCTCGTCGAGGACGGCTGCAACGAGATGCTGGGGATCATGGCCGGCTCGCGCCTGTAGCGGGCACGACGAGCGGGGGAAGCGGCGATGCGAGAGCGAAACGACATGATCCTCGCGGATCTGATCCGCAACCGCGCGGAGCAGAAGCCGGAGCTCGACGTGCTCACCTTCGAGCACTGGAGCCTCGACGGCGGTGTTACTTCCGACGAGATCCGCACGTACGTGGATCTGGCCGAGAACGCGAACCGTTTGGCGGCAGCGCTCCTCGCGCGCGGCATGCAGCGCGGCGATCGCTTCGCGATCATGGCGCGCAACCATCCGGAGTTCGTCGAGGCGATGATCGCCTCGTCGATCGCCGGCACGCTCTACGTCCCGATCGATCCGCGCACGAAGGGCGAGAAGCTCGCGTTCATGCTGCGCAACTCCGGCTGCCGCGGGATCGTGTGCGGCGATGACGGTCTCGCCGAGATCGACGCGATCCGCGGCCAGGTTCCGGGGCTCGAGTGGATCTGGGCCATCCGCTCGGGCGAGGCCGTGGCCGACGTGTCGAGCTTCCGCGGTGCCGAGTCGATCCACGATCTGCTCGCCCAGGCGCACCCCACCGTCGACGTGCGCTGCGACAGCCCCGCCGATCCGCTGCAGATCATGTACACGTCGGGCACGACCGGCGATCCGAAGGGGATCGTGGGCTCGAACGAGCGCATCGTGCGCGCGGGCGCCCTCGGCTTCCTGTTCCCGTACCAGCCGAGCGATCGCCCCTACACCGGGTTGTCCTTCACCCATGGAAACGCGCAGTCGGTGACGCTCATGCCGTCGCTGCTCATGGGGCTTCGGGGGGTGTTCAGCCGTCGCTTCACGAAGAGCAAGCTCTGGGACGTGTGTCGCCGCTACGGCTGCACGAGCTTCTCGATGCTTGGAGGCATGGCGACCGCGGTCTACAGCGAGCCTGCGCGGCCGAACGACGCGGACAACCCGGTGCGGCTCATCGTGAGCGGCGGCATGCCGATCGCGATCTGGGAGGCGTTCGAGAAGCGCTTCGGCGTGCAGATCTTCGAGTTCTACGGCGCGATGGACGGCGGCGGCGTGGCCTTCAAGCCGGTGGGGCAGGGCCCCGTCGGCTCGTTCGGCAAGCCCATGGCGGGAATCGAGATGAAGATCCTCGACGAGGAGGGCCACGAGTGCCCGCCCGGCGTCGTCGGCGAGATCTGCACGCGCCCCTCCGATGGGACTCCGCCCGAGATCGAGTACTTCCAGAACCCCGAGGCCTCGAAGAAGAAGGTGCGCAGCGGCTGGAACCGCAGCGGCGACATGGGGCACAGCGACGCGGAGGGCTGGCTCTACTTCGACTACCGCGCGGGCGGGGGCATCCGGCACAATGGCGATTTCATCAACCCGGGCTTCGTCGAGAAGGCGATCGCCGAGCACCCGGCGATCACGGACGTGTTCGTGTACGGCGTGCCGGCGGCCTCCGGCGCGCCCGGCGAGAAGGACGTGGTCGCCGCCATCGTGTTCGCTCCCGGGACGAAGGCGGATCCCGCTTCGGTGTTCGCGATCTGCCGCGAGAAGCTCGAGTCGAACTTCGTGCCGAGCTACCTGCAGGTGGTGGACGAGATCCCGAAGACCGCCTCCGAGAAGCCGCAGGAGCGCATCCTCCTCGAGCGGTTCGACAAGGGTGCCCCGAACGTCTACACCGAGAGTCGCTGATCCACTCCGCGCGGATCCGCGCGACGACGGAGGACGATCATGCCGAAGGTATTCGAGACCCCGGCGGAGCTGGAAGGCGCCGTCGGCCAGGTGCTTGGCCACAGCGAGTGGCTCGAGATCACGCAGGAGCGGATCCATCTGTTTGCCGACGCCACCGGCGACCACCAGTGGATCCACGTCGATCCCGTCCGCGCGAAGAGCGGCCCCTTCGGCGCGTGCATCGCGCATGGCTACCTCACGCTCTCGCTGGTGAACCACTTCTTGCCGCAGATCGTGGAAGTGCGCGGAATCTCGATGGGAGTGAACTATGGGGCGGACAAGGTGCGCTTCCCCTCGCCCGTGAAGGTCGGCTCGAGGGTCCGCGGAACCGGCGAGCTCGTGAAGGTGGAGCGCACGAAGGACGGCGGCGTGCAGTCGACCGTGCGGGTCACCGTCGAGATCGAGGGCAGCGATCGCCCGGCCTGCGTCGTGGACACGATCAGCCGCTACTACGCGGCCTGACCTCGGCGCGCCCGATGGGCGCGAATCCATGGAACATGTTCTAATTTCGACCCCACCCCCCGAGCGCTCCTACGTCGGGTGGCCGTGGCGGACGACGCAGAGGAGCCCAGGCGAGATGACCGAGGATGCAAGCCAGCCGCTCGAAGCCCGGATCCGGCCGTACATCGGAGTCACCATCGGCCCGATCGAGGTGGCCCAGGACGCGGTGAACGAGCCGATGATCCGTCACTGGTGCCAGGCGATGGGCGACGCGAATCCCGCGTACACCGACCCCGGGAAGGCGAAGGCCTCCGTGCACGGGGGCATCGTCGCCCCGCCCACGATGCTCCAGGCCTGGATCCTGCCGGGCTACGAGATGGCCCAGCCTGCACAGGGGTCGCTCAACAAGCAGCAGGAGCTCCACGCGATCTTCAACGAGCTCGGCTACACGGGCGTCGTCGCGACGAACTGCGACCAGGTCTACGACCGCTACCTGAAGCCGGGCGACCGCGTCTCGGCCACGACGGTGATCGAGTCCATCTCGCCCGAGAAGGCGACGGGCCTGGGCACCGGCCGCTTCATCGAGACGCGCACCACGTTCACGGACCAGGACGGCAAGCGCGTGGGCGAGATGATGTTCCGCGTGCTGAAGTTCAAGCCCGCGCAGCAGCCGCAGGCCGCCGCCGAGACGGCGAAGGCCGCCCCCGCCAAGCCCGCGCGCATTCCGCCGGTGCTCGGCCACGACAACCAGTGGTGGTGGGATGCGGTTCGCAGCGGCGAGCTGCGGATCCAGCGCTGCACGAGCTGCGGCACGCTGCGGCATCCGCCACGGCCGATGTGCGGCGAGTGCCAGTCGCTCGAGTGGGACACGGTGCAGGCGAGCGGTCGCGGCACGGTGAACAGCTTTGTCGTCGTGCACTATCCGCCGGTGCCGGGCTACGACCTGCCGCTGGCGGTGGCGCTGGTGGATCTCGAAGAGGGCACGCGGCTCGTCGCGAACGTCGCGGGCTGCAAGCCGAGCGAGGTCCGGATCGGCATGCGCGTGGAGTGCCGCATCGAGAAGGTGGACGAGAAGACGACGCTTCCGGTGTTCCATCCGGTGAAGTAGGCGAGCGCGTTCGCGCGCCCGCAGGACCATTCCTCGACCCGAGGAGTCGACATGAGTGCAAGCAGTGTTTCGTTCGGATCCGTGAAGGCAGGCGACGAGCTCCCCGAGCTCGTCATTCCCCTCACCACGAGCCTGATCGTGGGTGCCGCGATCGCCTCGCGCGACTTCACCCCCGTGCACCACGACAAGTCCGTGGCGCAAGCCACCGGCATGCAGGATGTCTACATGAACATCCTCACCACGAACGGCCTCGTCGGCCGCTACGTGACGGATTGGGCGGGGGTGAACGCGGTGATCAAGACGGTGTCGATCAAGCTCGGCAGCCCGAACCTGCCGGGAGACACCATGAAGATGGTCGGGAAGGTGACAGCGAAGGACGAGGCCACGGGCGAGCTCGAGATCGATGTGATCGGCAAGAACACCTGGGGCAACCACGTGACCGGCAAGGTCCGAGTCGCGTTGCCTCGCTAGATCCGCAGCGGATGGGAGCCAGACATGCCGACGACACTCAAGGACGAAGCCGCCATCGTGGGAATCGGGCAGACGGAGTTCTCGAAGAACTCCGGCCGCTCGGAGCTGCAGCTCGCGAGCGAGGCGGTGAACGCCGCCATCCGGGACGCAGGGCTCCGGCCGAGCGACATCGACGGGATGACCACGTTCACGATGGACACCACCGACGAGATCGAGATCGCGCGCGCGGTGGGCATCGGTGACCTCACCTTCTACAGCCGCATCCCGCACGGTGGGGGCGCTGCGCTCGGCGTGCTGCACCAGGCGGCGATGGCCGTGGCCACGGGCGCCGCGAAGTACGTGGTCTGCTACCGCGATCTCAACGGCCGCTCGGGCCAGCGCTACAGCCAGGGCGTCTCGGGCGAGATCGTCACGAGCGACCTCATCCACTGGAGCTGGTACATCCCGTTCGGTCTGATGACGCCGACGAGCTGGGTCGCGCTCATGACCCAGCGCTACATGTACGAGACCGGCTGCCCGCGCGAAGCGCTCGCCCAGGTCGCCGTCTCCACCCGCAAGCACGCGGTGAACAATCCGAATGCGTTCTTCTACAACAAGCCGCTCGGCTTCGACGAGTACATGAAGTCGCGCTGGATCGTCGAGCCGCTGTGCCTGTACGACTGCTGCCAGGAGACCGACGGTGCAACCGCGTGCATCGTCACCACGCCGGAGCGCGCGCGCGATCTCGCGCAGCCGGGGGCGCTCATCCGCGGTGTCGCCCAGGGCTCGGGCAAGGACCAGGAGTCGATGACGAGCTTCTATCGGCCCACGATCGCGGCGATCCCCGAGATGGATCTCGTCGCGAAGCAGGTGTACGCGATCTCGGGCCTCGGGCCGGACGACATCGACGCGGCGATCATCTACGACGCGTTCACCTCGATCGTGCTGTTCCAGCTCGAGTCGTTCGGCTTCTGCAAGCCCGGCGAGGCGAAGGACTTCGTGAAGAACGGAAACCTCGAGGTGGGCGGCCGTCTGCCGACGAACACGCACGGCGGACAGCTGAGCGAGGCGTACATCCACGGGATGAACGGGGTGAACGAGGGCGTGCGGCTCATCCGCGGCACCTCGGTGAACCAGCCCGCGAAGAACGACCACGTGCTCGTGACCGCCGGTGTCGGCGTGCCGACGAGCGCCATGATCCTGGGGAAGCTCGGATAAGTAACGCGCACGGCGGTGTAGATCGACCGTGCCACAAGGAGAGTCGCATGCGTGAAGCCGTCATCGTCGAAGCCCTTCGAACCCCCATCGCCCGAGGCAAGCTCGGAAAGGGAGCGCTGTCCGCGTTCCATCCCGCGCAGCTCCTCGGCACGATCCAGCAGGCGGTCGTGGACAAGGCGGGCCTCGATCCCGCCGAGGTCGACGAGGTGATCGGCGGCTGCGTCACCCAGGCCGGAGAGCAGGCGGGCAACGTGACGCGCCAGGCGTGGCTGTGGCGCTACAAGGGCTGGCGCACGGGCGGCACCACGGTCGATGCGCAGTGTGGCTCGAGCCAGCAGGCGAACCACCTGATCTCGGCGCTGATCAACGCCGGACAGATCGACGTGGGCATCGCCTGCGGCATCGAGGTGATGAGCCACGTCGGTCTCGGCGCGAACGTGCGCAACGGCCCGGGCTTCTTCGTGCCCGGGGGCTGGAAGTGGGATTCGACGCCGGACCAGTTCAGCTCCGCCGAGCGCGTCGCGAAGCACCGGGGCATCACCCGCAAGGATGCGGACGAGCTGGGCCTCGTCTCGCAGCAGAAGGCGAAGGCCGCGCGCGATGCCGGGCACTTCACGCGCGAGATCTTCCCGATCGAGGCGCCGGTGCTCAACGACGACGGCACGCCCGCTGGCAAGACACAGATCGTGAAGGAGGACCAGGGCATCCGCGACACCACGCTCGAAGGGCTCGCGCAGTTGAAGCCCGTCGTCGAGGGCGGCATCCACACCGCCGGAAACTCCTCGCAGATCTCCGATGGTGCGGCGGCGATCCTGTGGATGTCGGCCGAGAAGGCGAAGGCGCTCGGTCTGCGGCCGCGCGCGCGCATCAAGCAGGGCGTCGTGGTGGGCACCGATCCGTACTTCCACCTCGACGGCCCGGTCGACGCCACCAAGGAGATCTTCCGCAAGACCGGCATGACGCTCGCGGACATCGACATCGTCGAGATCAACGAGGCCTTCGCGTCCGTCGTGCTGTCGTGGCAGCGCGTGTTCGACGCCGACATGAGCAAGGTGAACGTGAACGGCGGTGCGATCGCCCTCGGTCACCCGGTGGGTGCCACGGGCAGCCGGCTCATCGTGACGGCGCTGCACGAGCTCGAGCGGCGCAACCTGGGCACGGCCTACATCACCATGTGCTGCGGTGCCTCCGTCGGTACCGGCACCATCATCGAGCGGCTCTAGGGCGAGCGCAGCGAGGAAGAAGGAAAAGGGGACAGTCATGGGAGATCTGGACGGAAAGGTGGCCATCGTCACGGGTGCGGCGCGGGGCCTGGGACGGATGGAGGCGCTGCAGCTCGCGAGCCAGGGCGCGCGCGTGGTCGTGAACGACCTCGGCGTGGCGCTCGACGGCAGTGGCCGCGACGAGGAGCCCGCACGCGCGGTCTGCGACGAGATCAAGAAGATGGGCGGTGAGGCTGTGCCCCACTTCGGCGACGTCGCCAACTGGAACGACGCACAGTCTCTGATCAAGACCGCGATCGACTCGTTCGGCGACCTCAACATCCTGGTGAACAACGCGGGGTTCCTGCGCGATCGCATCATCTGGAACATGACCGAGGACGACTTCGACTCCGTCGTGCGCGTGCACCTGAAGGGGCACTTCTGCACGATGCGCTTCGCGTGCGCGTACTGGCGCGATGCGTCGAAGGCGAAGAATGCGCCCGTCTACGGGCGCATGATCAGCACCTCGTCCGAGGCCTACCTGTACTGCACCCCCGCGCAGCCCAACTACGCAGCCGCGAAGGCGGGCATCGTATCGCTCACGATGGGCTGCGCGCAGCTCATGCAGAAGTATGGCGTCACCGCGAACGCGTTCCTGCCGCGCGCACGCACGCGCATGACCGAGACGGGCCCCACGGGCGTGATCTTCAAGAAGCCCGAAGAGGGCTTCGACGTGTTCGCGCCGGAGAACGTGATCCCGCTCATCGGCTACCTGTCGTCTCCGCGCGCGCAGCGCGTGTCGGGCTACGTGTTCATCATCTGGAACCGCGAGGTGAAGGTCGTGGGACGTCCGAGCATCGAGCACGTGTTCCAGAGCGAGGATCGCTGGACCCTGGATTCGCTGGATGCCCAGCTCACGCCGTACTTCGACGAGCGCGAGCCCGTGAAGGACGGCTACAGCTTCCCGGCGATCTGAGCGAGCCCTTGCGGCGGCGGCGCGGGGTGGCTCCGGGACGGCGACGTCAAGAGCCGCTCCGCGCGTCGAGCAGGGCCCGAACCTTGCGCCCGAGCTCGCGCATCGACACGGGCTTGTGGACCACGAGCGCCCCTGCTTCCGCGTCGAGCATCCCATGCCGCGCGATCTCCTCTTCTCCGTAGCCGGAGAGGAAGAGCACCCGCAGGCCGGGAAGTCGCGGGGCGAGCTGCTGGTACAGCTCCGGTCCGCTGGCTCCCGGCATCACCACGTCGGTGAGGAGGAGCGAGATCCGATCGCCGCTCTCCGTAGCGAGGCGCAGCGCGTCCTCCGCATTCCCGGCCTCGACGACGCGATAGCCCTGCGCGCGTAGCGCCCGGCAGAAGATCCGCCGCACGCTCTCCTCGTCGTCGACGACCAGGATCGTCTCGCCGCCGCCGCGCGGGGGTTCGGGCTCGCCGACGAGAATCTCGGTGGACGTGCTGGGCTCCTCGTCTGCGGCGGGCAGGCGGATCTCGACCGTGGTTCCCTCGCCAGGAGCGCTGCGAACGTTCACCGATCCTCCGTGGGATTCCGCGATGCTCTGGACGAGCACCAACCCGATGCCGGTGCCGGCTCCTTCGGGCTTCGACGTGAAGAACGGCTCGAAGAGCCGGTGCATCGTCTCCTCGTCGATCCCCTGTCCCGTGTCGTGCACGGCGAGCACGACCTCCGAAGCGCTTGCTCTTGCGTCCTGCGCGCGACCGAGATCGATGGCCATGGTCTCGATCGTGAGTCGTCCCCCGTTGGGCATCGCATCCTGTGCGTTCGTGGCCAGGTTCAGGAGCACCTGCTCGATCTGGACCGCATGGGCGTGGATGCTCGGCAAGGCGGGCTCGAGGGAGAGGGTGATCTCGATGTTCTCGCGGATCGTGCGCCGCAGCATGTTCGCGAGCCTCGTCACGATCTGATTGAGATCGATCGCCTTGCGCTCTGCGGAAGACTTCCGGCCGAAGGAGAGGAGCTGGCGCGTGAGCGCGCGGCCTCGCTCCGAGGAGCTGCAGATCTCGGAGAGGAACTCCGCCTGCCGGCTTCCTCGCGGAGCCTCGAGCAACAGCAGCTCCGCGTAGCCGAGGATCGGTGTGAGCAGGTTGTTGAAGTCGTGGGCGATGCCCGCCGACAGGCGCCCGATCGTGTCCAGCCGCTGGATGTTCCGCAGCTGCACGCGATCGGTGACGTCCCGGAAGATGATGATGGCCGCCGGCCGGCCGTCGAATTGGATGGGAAGCGCCGCGAGATCGACCAGGATCATGCGGCCGTCCAGCCGGCGCATCCGGTACTCCTGGGACTCGAGCACCGTGCCCTGCTGGTAGATCGCATCCATGGCGGCCCTGGCTTCCTCGAGCACGAGAGGATCCGCGATGTCCAGGATGGATCGACCGACGAGCTCCGAGGCGCTCGCCGCACCGACGAGCCGCGCCGTCTCTGCATTCGCGAAGCGGATCGTTCCCTCGCTGTGGACGAGCACGCCGCTCGGCACACCCTCCACGAGAACGCGATAGCGTTCCTCGCTCTCCGCGAGCTCCTGCTCCGCGCGTTTGCGGGAGCGGGAGAGCGCGGCGACCGTCCCGATGATCGCGATCGACAGGACGCGGTTCATCAGGAATTGCGGTGAGCCGGAGCCCGGCGAGAGCCATCCTCCGAGCACGACGAGCAGCGAGGTGAGTGCGGCGAGCCGCAGGATGCAGACGCGTTCGAGCCACTGCCCGCACAGGACGACGGCCGCGTAGAGCGCGCCGATCGCCACGCCCTTCTCTTGCTGCAGGTCGAACAGGAAGATCCCGAGGCCCAGGGTCGCGCACAGGACCGCGACGTGGGACTTCAGGAATCGCGCCCACGGCCGTGCGGGATCGGCGGGGCTCCCCTCTCTCGTGTGCATCCACCCCCCGTTCAGAGGCACATCATCGTGCAATCCATCGAGAACCGATCGCGGTATCGGTACTGGAATGTTGAACCATTACCGCATGGCCCCCGAGGAAACGCAAGCGCGTCCCCACGAGCGGACGACGTGCGACAGCTCGCGCCAGTCCGGACGCCCGATCGTGATAGGATCCGCTCGCGCCGCCTGACCCCGGGCGACACGCGAAGGAGGCCCCGGATGCTCTCGTCCATGGACGACTACCCACTGCACCAGATCTCCGACACGATCCGCCACGTCGGATCGAGCGATCGCAACTTCTACGACCGCTACTACTTCAACGTGCATGCCTGCTCGGATGACTTGTTCATGGTCATGGGGCTGGGCCAGTACCCGAACCTCGCCGTCCAGGACGCTTTTGCCGTGGTGCGGCGCGGTCGCAAGCACCGGGTGGTGCGCGCGTCGCGCGAGCTCGGCGATCGCATGGACACCACGGTGGGCCCGTTCCGCGTCGAGGTGATCGAAGGGCTTCGCAAGGTGCGCTTCGTGCTCCAGCCCAACGAGCACGGCATCGAGATGGATCTGCGCTGGGAGGGCGCGATTCCCGCCTTCCTCGAGCCGCGCCACTACGTGCGAAAGCACGGGCGCGTGCTCTTCGACAGCACGCGCTTCGCACAGACGGGCACATGGTCGGGGACGCTGCGCGTGGGCGACGAGCGCTTCGAGGTGACGCCCGATCGCTGGTGGGGCACGCGCGATCGCTCCTGGGGCATCCGCCCGGTGGGCGAGGCCGAGCCCCCAGGCATCCGCCAGGGCGAGCCCTCGATGATGGCGATGTGGAACTACGCCCCCATGCAGTTCCGCGACTTCTCCATCCTGTACATCGTCCAGGAGAAGAACGACGGCACCCGCGAGCTCGAGGAGGCCGTGCGCATCTGGGCCGATCCGGCGCGCGAGCCCGAGTGGCTGGGGCGGCCCGAGCACGAGCACGTGTTCCGCTCGGGCACGCGCTACATCGAGCGTTCGATGCTGCGCTTCCCCGATGCGCCCGGCGGCGCGATCGCGGTCGAGGTGACGCCGCTGGTCGAGTGCTACATCGGGATCGGCACGGGCTACGGCTTCGACGCCGACTGGCGGCACGGCATGTACCAGGGGAAGCTCGTGGTGCAGGGGCTCGAGCTCGACACCGTCGACGACGCCGCTCGCCTCTGGGGAATCTGCGACAATGCGGCGCGCTTCGATCTTCGCCAGGCGGGCCGCTCCGAGGTCGGCTATGGCCTGCACGAGTACGCCTTCTTCGGACCGTTCGATCGATACGGCCTGTCCGGGTTCCTGGACGGCGCGCCCTGAGCCGAGCGGCGGCGTAGGCCGCCGTTCGGCTCCGCGAGGCCTCGCACGGCCGTTCCTGCCTCGTGCTCGAGCGGGCGCCCCGGACTGCGCGGAGGCGGAAATCTGGTATGCTCCGCCGCCGACACCGACTTTCCCCTGTGATGTCACCGACGATGGAGGAACGAGACCGATGGCTCAGCTCAAGACCGGCACGCGACTGCGCAGCGCCGTCTGCACGACCGAGGTGATGGTCGTGGCTGCCCCTGCGGGCGAGGTCGATGTGACCTGCGGCGGCGTGGCGACGATCCCGATCGGCGAGCAGCCCCCGGCGGGCGTTTCGATCCACCCGGATGCCAAGGGTGGAACCCAGCTCGGCAAGCGCTACGTGAACGAGGCGGGAACCCTCGAGCTGCTGTGCACGAAGGCGGGCGAGGGCTCGCTCGGCTCGCAGGGCGCCGCGCTTCGTCTCAAGGAAGCCAAGCCGCTTCCGTCCTCCGACTGATCCTCACACGTAGGTCGATTCCATGAACCTGATGATGCTTCTCGAGATGGCCTCGGGGGGCTTCGGTGATCGAGTCGCCGTCCAGAACGGATCCGACCGGCTCACGTACGCCGAGCTCTTCGACGCCGCGGGGGCGGCTGCCGCACACATCCAGGCGTCGGGTGCCCAGCACGTGGCCGTTCTCGACGTGAGCAGCCTCGCCGTCCCGGTGGCGCTGTTCGCGAGCGCGTGGGCGGGAGCTCCGTTCGCGCCGCTCAACTATCGCCTGACGGGTGTGGAGCTCGAGGCGCTGATCGCGCGCATCGATCCGTCGTATCTGGTGACGGAGGCGGATCGGGTCGAGGCGGTCGGCAAGCTCCCCGGCGTGACCGCCGTCTCGCGCGAGGCGTTCCTCTCCCATGCGCGCGCGGCGGGCGATCGCGCGCCCGAGTGGGACATGGACGCCGATCGGATCGGCGTGTTGCTGTTCACGAGCGGGACCACCGGCGTGCCGAAGGCCGCGGTGCTGCGCCACAAGCACCTGGTCTCGTACATCCTGGGCTCGGTCGAGTTCGCGGGCGCGAGCGAGGACGACGCTGCGCTCGTGAGCGTGCCGCCGTATCACATCGCAGGCATCTCGGCGATCCTGAGCTCGGTCTACTCCGGGCGTCGCATCGTGCAGCTGCCGAACTTCAGCGCCGAGGCCTGGCTCGAGCTCGCGCGGCGCGAGCGCGTCACGAATGCCTTCCTCGTGCCGACGATGCTCGCACGCATCGTCGACGCGCTCGCGGGTGAGACGTCCGCGAACCTGCCGCATCTGCGCGCGGTGGCGTACGGCGGCGGCAAGATGCCGCTGTCCGTGATCGAGAAGGCGATGAAGCTGTTCCCGGACACGGATTTCACGAACGCCTACGGCCTCACCGAGACGAGCTCGACGATCTCCGTGCTCAGTCCCGAGGACCACCGCAAGGCGGCTGCCAGCGACGATTCCGAGGTGCGCCGCAGGCTCGTCTCCGTCGGCCGGCCGCTGCCGAGCGTCGAGGTGCAGATTCGCGACGCGGAGGGCCGCATGCTCGGCGCCGGGGAACACGGAGAAGTGTACGTTCGGGGTGAGCAGGTCTCGGGCGAGTACCTCGGCCGCGGCTCCTCCGTCGGCACCGATGGCTTCTTCCCCACGCGCGACGGCGGCTGGATGGATTCCGAGGGCTACCTGTTTCTCGAGGGCCGCATGGACGACGTGATCGTGCGCGGCGGCGAGAACATGTCACCCGGCGAGATCGAGGACGTGCTGCTCGAGCATTCCGCGGTGGCGGACTGCGCCGTGGTCGGTATTCCCGACGAGCAGTGGGGCGAGGCCGTGGCCGCCGCGATCGTGTGCAAGGAAGGGGCCTCGGCCTCGGTCGGGGAGCTCCAGGAGTGGGTGAAGAAGCACCTGCGCTCCTCGCGCGTTCCCCAGGTGATCGAGTTTCGCGACGAGCTCCCGTACAACGAGACCGGCAAGCTGCTGCGCCGCAAGGTGAAGGAAGAGCTGTCCGGAGGCGCGTCATAGCGGCGGACTTCGCACCGCCGGTCCACGGCCTCGCCGAGGCCGTCGATCGGCTGCGGTCCCCCGACGCGACCGAGCGCTTCTCGGTGCTCTCGGGCGAGCCGGTGCTCGTGGTCGATCTCGATGCGGGCGATGCCGGCGTCGAAGCCTACGATCTCGGCCCTGCGCGCGCGGCGCTGTCGCGGCTCGCGTGTCCTTCCCTCGCCCTGTGCCGCGACGCCGAGGCGGTCGGCCCGCACGCTGCTCGGCTGCTCGACCGCTTCGACGTGGTGACGGCTCCGGGCGACGATTTCGAGGCCATCCTCGACACCGTTTCGCGTACCCCCCTGGCCGCGCTCGCCCTCGTGCAGCTCCTTCGCCAGGGAGACACGCTCGATCTGCACGAGCGCCTGATCGCGGAGTCCTTCGTCTACTCCATGCTGCAGTGCGGCCCGGAGTTCGCGCAGTGGAGCGTCGAGCGCAAGACCCCACGGCCTGCCGAGCCCTGCGACGAGCCCGCGGTCCTGGTGCTGCGCGACGGCGATCGGCTGAATCTCACCTTCAATCGCCCAACGAAGCACAACGCCTTCTCGGCCGAGATGCGCGACGGCCTCGTGGAGGGCCTGCTCGTCGCCGTGGCCGATCCCTCCGTGCGCGAGGTCGTGCTGCGCGGCCGCGGGCGATCGTTC
>CAZOTO010000013.1:0-41041 GCA_964582775.1 uncultured Myxococcales bacterium | reverse complement strand
CCGTCGTCGCCATCTCGTTCGCTCCCGTGCTCGAGGGTGCTCGCTCGCACCGGTATCACCCGCACGCTCTCGCGCGCGGATCAGAGGATCGCGCGAACCGCCTCGACGATGCGGTCCGCGTTCGGATAGAGGGGCATCTCGAGTGCGGGGCTGAAGGGGATGTTCACGTCGGGTGTCGTGACGCGCACGATGCGGCGGCGAAGCCGATCGAAGCCCTCCTCCGCAACGATCGCTGCGATCTCGGCGGCGGCACCGTTCGTGCGATGCGCGCAGTCCGCGATCACGAGCCTTCCCGTCTTCGCCACCGACGCGAGGATCGTCTCCACGTCGAGCGGAACGAGCGTGCGAGGGTCGATCACCTCGACGCTCGCCCCCTCGGCTGCGAGACGTTCGGCGGCATCGAGCGCGAATCCGACGGCACGCCCGATCGCCACGACCGTCGCGTCGCTTCCCTCGCGCCGCACCGCCGCCCGGCCGAGCGGAACCAGGTGATCCCCGTCGGGGACCGGTCCACTCTGGAACCAGAGCGAGTTGTCCTCGAACACGACCACCGGATCGTCGTCGCGGATCGCGCTCTTCAAGAGCCCCTTCACATCCGCCGGCGTCGCCGGAACGACGATCTTCAGCCCCGGCACGTTCATGAGCATCGGATACGGCCGATCGGAGTGGTGACCCGCATTCGATCCGCCGTGCCACATCGAGGCGCGGATCACCAATGGCACGCGCGCTTGGCCTCCCGTCATGTAGCGCAGCTTCGCCGCCTGGTTCACGATGGGATCCATCGCCAGGTACAGGAAGCTCGCGATCGTGAGGTCGACGACCGGGCGCAGGCCCGTCATCGCGGCACCGACGCCCATGCCCGTGAAGCCGTTCTCGGCGATCGGCGCGCTGAAGATGCGGCGCGAGAGATCCCCCGAGAGGATCCCCACCTTCGTGTAGAGGGAGATGTCCTCGCCGATCAGCACCACGCGCTCGTCGCGCTGCATCTCCTCCTGATGCGCCTCGAAGATGGCCTGGAAGTAGGTGATCTCGCGCACGGAAGCGGATGGATCGGAAATCGCGGCTTCGTTCATCGCGGGTTTCTCGCCGTTCGGGGGGATCGTGGTGGGAAGGGACGCCGAACCATCGGACTACCGAGGCACGACCGGCGCTGCGAAGACGTCCTCGAACGCCTCCGCGGGCGCGGGCATCTCGCTCGCTCGCGCGAACTCGACCGCACGGGCGACGAGCGTCTCGACCTCGGACTCGAGCGAGGCGATCTGCGCCTCGGTGGCGATCCCGCGCTCGAGGATCTGCGCGCGCGCCATGCGCACCGGGTCGCGCTGCTTCCAGCGCTCGATCTCCTCGGGCTCGCGATAGGCCACGGGGACGAGGAGCCCCTCCGCGTGCTCGCCATAGCGATACGTCTTCGCCTCGAGCAGCGTCGGGCCCTCGCCCACCCGCGCACGCTCCACCGCCGCTCGCGCGGCCGCGTACACCGTCGAGACGTCCTGTCCGTCGACGACGGCGCCCGGGATTCCATATCCCTTCGCCCGCTCCGCGATGTCGCGCACGGACACCACGTCGCGCGCCGGGGTCGTCGCGCCGTAGCCGTTGTTCTCGCACACGTACACCACGGGAAGCTTCCAGATCGCGGCGAGGTTCAACGACTCGTGGAAGACACCCTCGCTGCTCGCGCCGTCGCCGAAGAAGCACAATGCGACCTGACCGCTCTCGCGCACCTTCGCGCTGAGCCCCGCACCCGTCGCGAGCGGCAGCGATCCCCCGACGATGCCCGACTCGCCGAGCACGCCCACCGAGTGATCCGTGAGGTGCATCGATCCGCCCTTGCCCCTGCACACACCCGTGCGCCTGCCCATGAGCTCGGCCATGAGCGGACCGAGCGCGGCGCCCTTCGCGATCGGGTGACCGTGCGAGCGATGCGTGCCGAACACGAGATCATCGTCGCGCAGGGCGAGGCACGCGCCCACGATCGCCGCCTCGTGACCGATGCTGAGATGCGCCGCGCCGGGAATGCGGCCCGCCCGGATCTCCTTCTGTACCGCCTCCTCGAAGCGACGGATCGCAAGGATGCGCCGGTACATCTCGACGTGAAGCTCGGGGCTCGGGTTCATGGACCGTTCTCCTCGTCGTCGATCGCTACGCCAGATGCGCGCGCAGATACTCGCCGATGCGGGCGATCGCCCGTTTCCCCTCGGGAATCATCGTGGCGAACGAATGCCACACGTGGATCATCTCCTCCCACGGCTCGAGCTCCACGTCGACCCCGGCTGCACGCGCACGCGCGGCGAAACGCACGGAGTCGTCGAGCAGCGTCTCGGCCGTTCCCACCTGCACGAGCAGCGGAGGGAGCCCGTCGAGATCCGCGAAGAGCGGCGACGCGAGCGGCGCGCGGGGATCCGCGCCGCCGAGGTAGAGCGCGGCCATCTGCGCGAGCCCGTCGCGCGTCACCAGCGGATCCTCACCGGCCTTCGTCGTCATGCTCTCCCCGGAAAGCGTGAGATCGAGCCACGGCGACAGGCATACGCCCGCTGCGGGAAGCGGATCGCCCGCGTCGCGCAGCGCGAGCAGCGCCGCCACCGTGAGGCCGCCGCCCGCGGAGTCCCCCGCGATCGCGATCCGCGACGGAGCGATGCCCAAGCCGAGCAGATAACGGTAACCCGACACCGCATCGCGTACGGCTGCCGGGAACGGGGCCTCCGGCGCAAGTCCGTAGTCGAGCGACAGCATTCGCGCGCCGCTCGCGCGCGACAGATCGCCCACGAGCACGCGATGGGAGGCCGGCGATCCGATCACGTAGCCACCGCCGTGCAGGTAGAGCACGGCTCGCTCCGCCGACGCACTCCCCGCCATCGCCCATTCCGCGCACACACCGCCCGCGGTCGTCGGCTCGTAGCGCACGTCCGCCGGAAGCTTCGCGCTCCCCATGAATCCCTCGATCGCCGCGCGCATCGCCTCGACGTCGAGCGCGCCCGAGAACGGAGGATTCGCCCGCAGCATCTCGGCCACCGACCGGCTCTCGGGACTCGCCACGAATCGACCTCCTCGCGCGACGCGAGCCCCGGCGCGGGGCGCACGTCCAGAAGGGAATTCAGAATGGAAACATGTTCTCGCGAAGCGTACCGCGCCCGGTCCCGCGGATGCAAGCGAGCGCGACGCGGCCCCGCTGGGCAGCGCCCGGGTGGATTTCGTATACCTGTCGACCGGACCGATCGATCGAGTCTCCATGCTTGGGTCACGGTGCCTGCGGCGAAGACGAACGCAAAGGTGCAGACGGGGGAGAGCGCACGATGAAGACGATCCAGGGCGTCGGATTGCAGCAGGTGAAGCAGGTCTACGACGGCCCCGAGGGCGATCTGTGGGAGATGCTCATGGGCCAGCAGATCCACATGGGCGGCTTCCGCTCGTCGATGGATCTGGCCGAGCGCGCGGGGATCGGCACCGGACAGCGCGGCGTGGATCTGTGCTGCTGCACGGGTGCGGGCATGCGCTTCCTCGTGCGGTTCCGCGACGTCACCTCGATGATCGGCGTCGACGCCACGACGACCGTCGTCGAGCGCGGACGCGAGCGCTGCCGCCAGGAAGGCCTCGCGGATCGTATCGAGCTCCGCCAGGCGGACGTCACGAAGAGCGGACTACCCGACGGCGCTGCGGACTTCGTCTGGGGCGAGGACGCATGGTGCTACGTCGAAGACAAGCCGCGCCTCATCGCAGAAGCCGCGCGCATCGTGCGACCGGGCGGAACGATCGCCTTCACGGACTGGGTGGAGGGCCCCGCCGGCCTCTCCGGCGAGGAGTCCGATCGCTTCCTGCGCTTCATGAAGTTCCCCTCGCTCGCCCGCATCCCCGGCTACCGCGAGCTGCTCGGCACGAACGGCTGCGAGGTGATCGAGGCGAGCGACACCGGCCGCTTCCCTTCCTACATGGATCTGTACCTGCAGATGGTCGACATGCAGCTCACCTACGATGCGCTGCGCATCCTGGGCTACGACACCGAGATGCTCGGTGCGGTCGCCCAGGAGATGTCGTTCATCCGTGAGCTCGCGCACGCGGGCAAGGTGGCACAGGGGCGATTCATCGCGAAGAAGGGATAGAGCTGCCCTTCGGGCTCCCCACCCGTTCCCCTGGCACGGGCGGCGATCGCATCTCGAACCCGGCCGCAGCGGCCACCAGCGCGGTGCCCGCGATCTCGCGCCAGCCGAACGCCTCGCCGGCGAACCACGCCGCCGAGGCGACGCCGATCACGACCTCGAGCATCAGGAACACGCCCACGCGCCCGGGATCGAGGTGACTCGCGCCGTGGACGGTGAGCGCCATGGCGGGAAGCATCCACACGAGCCCGAGCGCCGCAGCCCATGCCATGCGCGATCCGGCAAGCTCCCCCCCGAGCGAGCCGCCATCGGCTCCCGCGGGGATCGATACCGCGTAGAACAGCGGCGCCAGGAAGAGCGCCTGCACGAAGACGCGATCGAAGAGCGGGCCTTCTCCCGCTCGACTCACCGCGATCGCCGCCCACGCCCACGCGAAGCCGCCGCACAGCGCCATCGTGTCCGCATGCGACCACTCGAAGGGCGTCGCGAAGCCGAAGCCGCAGATGACGGCGAGTCCGGCCAGGCCCGAGGCGATGGCACCGACGCGATTCCGGGTGATCGGCACCCCGTACGCCACCCGGCCGAGCAGCGTGCTCCACACGGGCATCAGGTAGAAGAGCAGGATCACGCGCGCGACCTGGCCCCGCACGAGCCCCTCGGCATAGAGCGCGATTCCCAGGGCGAGGAGCAAGCCCACTCCCCCGAGCTGCCGCACGCCCGACATCGTCTGGTGTAGGCGAGCCATCGCGAACGGCAGCAGGACGAGCAGCGGAAGCGCGAGCCCGAACACCGTGGCGATCTCGCCCCCCGGGCCGCTCTCGCGAATGCGGCGCAGCGGAAGCCACGTCGTTCCCCACAGGAGCGTGGAGACGAGCAGCGCAATCGTCGCCACGAGCTCGCGACGGCGGCGCGGATCGGAGCCGCCTGGCATCCCGCTCACGGCGATTGCCGCAGCGCAACACCGCGAGCGCGTGCGCGCAAGGGAATGGCCCGATGCATCAATCCGCGCCCTGCGCGAGGGTCCAGACTCCGATTGCGATGAAGCCGACTCCTGCGATCCACGTGAGTGCCTGCGAGCTCATGTGTCGAGCCACCATCGCTCCCGCCATCACGCCGATCGCCGACGTCGCCACGAGTGCGAGCGCCGCGCCCGCGAAGACGACGAGCTTCGAGTGCTGGCCATCGGCCGCGTAGAGCAGCGTGGCGAGCTGCGTCTTGTCGCCGAGCTCGGCCACGAAGATCGTCGCAAATACGGTCACGAAGAGCTTGAGATCCATGGATGCCCCTTCTCCTAGCGCACCGCCCTTCCCCGTCGAATGCGCGTGCGCCCGGGATCGTCGCAAATTCGCACCACCGGGGCAGGTACGCCCCGGCGCCCCCCCCGACCCCGCGAGGTAAACCGGAAGCAGCCTTTGCGCGTCGAAGCAGGAAAGAGTGTTCGCACCCATGGTCCATGCCGTCTCGATTGCCACCTCGGAGCCCGCGAGCGACGTCGATGCGCGCTTCGGCGCATTCGTCACCGCTCACCGGGAACGGGCGATCCGCCTCGCGTGGCGGCTCGTCGGCGGGGACCGGGCGGCCGCCGAGGATGTGGCCCAGGAGGCGTTCCTGCGTGCCCTGCGCGGGATGGACCGGTTTCGCGAGGAGGCGAGCCTGTCGACCTGGTTCTACCGGATCCTCGTGCGTCAGGCGCACAGCTATCGCCGCTGGCGGGACGTGCGAAGGCGATGGCACGGCGAGTCTCCCGACGATCCTCGGGATCCGCGCCCCGAAGCCATCGGCGATCCGCGCTTGCGCCTGCGCATCGCTCGCGCGCTCGATCGCCTGTCCCGTGGGCAACGCGAGGTCTTCGTGTTGATCCACATGGAGGGTTTCACGGTGTGCGAGGCCGCGGCTCTGCTCGGCCGGTCGGAGGGCACGGTGAAGAGCCATCTCCACCGTGCCCTTCGTAGCCTGCGCTCCGAGCTACGAGACCTGTGCACGCCCGATGGGAGCGAAGGGGGTACCTCATGAACCCGCGACTCGACGACCACGACGAGCGCGAGCGACCGGCGGACGCCGATGCCAGGCTCATCCGGATCCTGCGCGAGAACTACGGCCCGGCGCCCTCGCCGCCGGCGCGCGCGGCGGCCTTCGACGAAGAGCTGCGGCGTCGCGTGCGAGTTCGATCGCGCGGCTCCCTCCTGTGGGCGCCCGCGGCTGCGTTCGCCACCGTTGCGATCCTCGCCCTCGCGTTCGCCGTCCGGGTGGATCCGCTCACCACCGAGCCGATGACCGGATCCACCACGGCGGCCGGAGCCACCGCGGAAGAGAGGGCCGCCGCGCTCGACGACGCGGACTTCGCCCTGCTCTTCCCGCAGGACGTCGACTACGGCCAGGAGAGCGCGCGAACCGATCTGCTTCCCGACGACTACGTCGCGATCGCGAGCGAGCTGCTCCTGGAGGGATGAAGCCGGACGTTCGCCGTCGTGCCGTAAACCGCAACGCGATCCGTCGCGTCCAAGGAAGCAAACGACAAGTCGGCCCACGGGCCATGACCGAAGGAGATTCCCGATGCGCATCCGCTCCACCCATCTCTTCGCCCTCGGATTCGCTGCGACCTGGCTCACGCTGGGCGCATTCGCCTCCGAGGCCACCGCGAAGTGCCGCTCCGGTTACTGCTCTCGATCGATGGAAGATCGCCACGAGCGCATGGCGGAGGTACTGTCCGAGAAGCTCGATCTGAACGACGAGACCCGCGCCAAGGTCGATGCGATCACCGAGAAGTCGCGAGCGGAGGCGAAAGAGATCCGGGACGCGCTGCGGAAGGCGCGCGGCGAGATGCGAACACTGCTCGATCAGGACGAGCCCAACGAGAAGGCCATCCTGAAGCAGGCCGATGCCATCGCTCGCCTGGAAGCCGATGCCCACAAGCGACGCCTGAAGACGATGCTGGAGATCCGCGCCCTCCTCACGCCAGAGCAACGCGCCAAGCTCACGAGCATGCGACGGGAGAGACTCGGGAAGATGTTCCGCCCCATTCTCGACACCTGCGAGAAGGACATCGCTTCCCACTGCTCGGGGATCGAGCCCGGCCCGGAGCTGATGCAGTGCCTTCGCGACAACGAGGCGAAGCTGTCGGATGGCTGTCGTGATGCCATCGAACGACCCATGCGCCATCGCGGATACAAGTCGCGCAGCTGCAATGGCGACGATCGCAGCGAGGGTCCGCGCGAGTAGCATCGTTCTCGCGAACGAATCTCAAGCGATCCACCCAGCCCAACGATCAGACCCGCGATGAAGCAAACGACGGGTCGGAAGCTCGCTGGGCTGGGTGTACTTGGGGTCGTCGGCACCCTCTTGGTGGGGGGTGTCGGATACCATCGGATCGGCGCCGTTCACGGGGAGTTCGACCGCTTCGGGACGGCCCACGAGATCCTGCAGCTCCACGTCGAGGCCGACGTGCTGCACGAGGCCGTCGTCTCGGATGTCCTCGGAGTCCTCGCGGCCCAGAGCGACGCCGATCGCGCTCGCGCCCGCACGAGCTTCGATCGGCACGTCTCCGACCTCGAGCATCGTGTGCGGCGAATGCAGGCCCCGTCGATCGATGGATCCACCGCGGCCGAGGCCGCGCAGACTTCGAGCACGATCGAGGCCTTCGTACGGCGCTCCCGCGAGATCGTGCAGGCCTCGGGTCAGGATCCGGAGCAGCACGAGACGCTGCTCTCCGAGATGAGCGAGCAGGCGAGCGCGCTCGGCGAGCACCTCGCCCGGAATCGCGCAGCGATCGAAGGCGACGTGGATCATCTACGGTCGGAGATCCTCGGCTCCGCGAACCGCTCCCTCAGCATGCTCATCGCAACGACTCTCTGCTCTGCCCTCGTGATCGGTGGACTCTGTGCATGGTTCGCTCACGGCATCCGCCGGCGTCTCCATGCCATCCTCGACATGGTCGAGGCGTCCGCCCAGGGAGATCTCACCCACTCCGTACGGGTGGAGGGAGACGACGATCTCACACAGATGCTCCGGCGCCTCGGAGAGTTCGTCGCCACCCTGCGAACGGGCATCGGCGAGATCCGCACCCAAGGCGAACAGGTCGGGGCGTCTGCCCGTGACCTCGAAACGGTCTCGCAGCACGTGGCGGACGAGATGACGCAGATGAACGATCGCGCCCGCGTCATGGCGGAGGCTTCCGAGCAGATCGCGGAGAGCACCTCCGCCGTCGCGACATCGGTCGCCCAGTCCTCGAGCCACGTCGAGACGGTCGCATCGGCGGCCGAGGAGATGTCCGTCATCCTGGGTGGAGTCGCGTCGCGGTCGAACCAGATGGCCGAGGAGATCACCTCGATCGCGGCCGCAGTGGAACAGATGACCACGTCCCTCGAGTCGGTGGCGGCAAGCTCCGACCAAGCGGCCCGGATCGCGGAGCGGGCCAGCGAGTCCGCGGATCAGGCCAACGAGATGGTCGAGCTGCTCGGGCAGTCGGCGAACGAGATCGGAAACGTCGTCGAAGTGATCAGCGAGATCGCGGAGCAGACGAACCTGCTCGCCCTCAATGCGACGATCGAGGCAGCCTCCGCCGGTGATGCCGGGCGCGGATTCGCAGTCGTCGCGAACGAGGTGAAGGACCTCGCCAAGCAGACCGCCCATGCGACGGACGAGATCGCGCGCCGAATCACGAACATGCAGCACAGCACGAAGAGCTCCGTCTCGGCCATCCGCGCGATCGTCGACATCATCAACGAGATCAACCAGATCTCGCAGTCGATCGCGCATTCCGTCGCCGATCAGCGATCGACGGCGAACGAGATCGCCCGCTCGATCGCCAGCGCGTCCGAGGCCGCCCGGGACATCAACCAGGCCGTGCACCATTCGTCGGCCGGATCCAGCGAGGTGGCGCGCAACGTAGAGGAGCTCGCGAACGGCGCCAGCGAGATCGCCCAACGCGCGACCGATGGCTCACGCGCGACCGAAGAGGTGTCCCTGTCGATCCGCGAGGTGCAGCAGGGAATCGAGCGCACCGGAGGCGCGACCGGTCGCGTCGCCCGAGCTGCGCGTGACCTCGGATCACTCGCGGAGCGCCTCACGGAGCTTACGGCGCACTATCGGCTCTGAGCGATCGCGTCACGCCTGTTCGCGGGACGTTCGCCGCGCGCAGTCCTCGGAGCCGGGAGATCCCTCGGGCGGGTACCGCACCGATCCTCGCAGCGCAGCGATCTTCTCCGCCGGGAACTCCGGCAGGAAGAGCTCCCTGTCCTCGCGCCAGCCACGGACGCGCTCCATCGCCTCCCGCGTGCGCTCCGGTGGAAGACCCGGATCCTGCCCCAGGTACAGGGTCTGGGAGGGGAACGCGAAGCCCGAACCGCTCTGCTCGACGATGGTCATGATCCGAAGGTAGATGTCCTCCCGGATGCCCAGGAACTCGCCCCAATCCGGGGTGTTCACGTACGCGAAGATCTCGATGTCGAGCGAGTAGGCGCCGAAGCCGATGAACCGCGCCCGCGCAGGATCGGGGAGCACTCGCTCGTGCGAGTACAGGAGCTTGCGGATCTCGACCAGCACGTACCGGAGCTGATCGGGGGTCGTCTCGTAGCGCAGACCGATCACCGCGAACAGGCGCATGCGATCCCGGGTTGCATAGTTCTCGATCTGCATGCTCGAGAAATCGGCGTTCGGGATCGTGATCACCGTGCGATCGAGCGTACGGATGCGCGTCGAACGGATTCCGATCTCCTCGACCGTACCGACCTGATCGCCGAACTTGCAGAAATCGCCGACCCGGATCGGGTGATCCGCAAAGAGCGTGATCCCTCCGAACAGGTTCTCGATCGTCTTCTGCGCGGCGAGAGCCACCGCGATACCTCCGACACCGAGACCGGCGAGGAGTGCCGTCACCTCGAAGCCGAGGATTCGCAAAACGGTGACGAAGGCGAGGAAGAGGATGATCGCCTTCACGCCCTTGCGCGACGGAGCCACGAGCGCGTTTGCGTTCGGCTGCCCCCTCTCCAGCATACCGAGCTCGATCCGCCGCGCGATCCGATCGGCGATGCGGAAGGCGAGCCAACCGAGACCGACCGCGAACAGCACGTTCAACCCAGTGGAGATGATCGAGAACACCACCAGATCGAGGCCGAGCGCCGCCACCGCGGCGCGCGAGAGCAGGACCGCGATCACCAGGCGCAGCGGCGCGACGGTCCGGTGGCGCAGGTGCTCCTCGCCCGCACGAATCCGCTCGCGCACGACGAGGCGGCGCCACAGCCACACGATCGGCCCCGCGACGATCCACGACACGAGCCCGGAGATCGGCACGAGGGCCGCAAGCGCGATCCACTGCCACAGCGCCACACCGAGAACGCTCCTCTCGATGAGTACCGGCGGCAGATAATCCTCGAGCGGACCGTACCCGAACTCCCCATAGAGGTCGGGGATCTTGTCCACGGTGACCGAGGCCACCTTCCAGATCCGGATGCTGTCTCCCTCGCGTGGAACCCGCTGGAGCAGGATGTCGACCCTTCCGTTCGATGTCTCGATCCTCGCGACGCGCTCCCTCCACGACGGAAGGGAATCATCGACATTCCCCTGTGGCTCTTCGCTGAGCCCATCGAGATCGATGGGAACCTTGCGCGTGATCACGACGCAGAGCTGGCGAGCGAGCACGGCCCCTGGCTCCGAGGTTCGCCGCAGATCGAGGTACCCCGACGCCTTCTCGTAGGCACCCGTGCGACATGCCGAGAGGAATCCACTCATCGCACCGCGAGGAACACCCCGATCGAGCGGATCCTCCGGCCCCGGATGCGGAGCCGGCGCGGGGGCCGGCACAGGAGCAGGAGCCGTCGCGGGCACGGGATCGACCTCGGCGCCCTGGGCATCGGCCCTGCCGTGCATCATCGCGATCGACAGGATCGTCATGGCCAGCGCCAGAGCAGAAAGGTCTCCCCTGCGCATCCTCGTCGTCGCGTTCCGATCGAAGACCTGGCCCCTCTTCGATGTCATCTCGTTCCCCTTCCGCTTTCCGTCTTCACTTCCTTCGCACGACGCCCGCGCTCCCGCGACGGCTCGCTCGTTTCGATCGCCTCGGCGAGGGCGCGCGCCGTATGCGTCCTCGCGCGCCTCGCCACGGAGTCGGGCGTTCCCTCGGCGACGACGCGGCCTCCGCCTTCCCCACCCTCGGGCCCGAGATCGACGACCCAATCCGCAGCCGCCACCACGTTCATGTCGTGCTCGATCACCACGACGGTGTTTCCCTCCGACACGAGTCTTCGCAGCACACCGATCAACCGATCGACATCCGCCATGTGGAGGCCGATCGTCGGTTCGTCGAGAACGTAGAGCGTAGAGCTGCGAGCCGAAGCCGCACCTCCCGGGCGAATCCGCGCGAGCTCCGTCACCAGCTTGATGCGCTGCGCTTCGCCACCCGAGAGCGTGGGGCTGCGCTGTCCCAGGGTGAGATAGCCGAGACCCACGTCATCGAGCCATCGCAGAGGCGCATGAATGCGCGGATGCGCAGCGAAGAAGTCCACGGCTTCCGTCACGCTCATGGCGAGCACATCGGAAATCGTGCGATCCTTGAAGCGGATCTCGAGCGTCTCGGCACCGAATCTCCGTCCCGCACATCCCTCGCAGCTCACCTCCACATCGGGAAGGAATCCGAGCTCGATGCGCTGCACACCCTGCCCTTGACACGCTTCGCATCGCCCTCCGGGCACGTTGAAGGAGAACCGCGCGGCCGAATAGCCTCGCACCCGTGCCTCGGGGGTTCCCGCGAACAGCTTGCGCACCTCGTCCCACAGTCCGACGTACGTAGCGGTGCAGGAGCGAGGCGTGCGGCCGATCGGCGCTTGATCCACCTCGAGGACGCGATTCACTCGCTCCCAGCCGCGGATCTCCCGGCATCCACACGCGCCCGTCCGCGAACGCGTCGCACGCTTCTTCGAGAGCCGGCGTGCGAGCTCCTGGTAGAGTACGTCCCGCACGAGCGTGCTCTTTCCCGAGCCACTCACTCCCGTCACGCAGACGAGTCGCCCGAGTGGGATGCCGACATCGATCTTCTTCAGGTTGTGCAGATCTGCGCCTACGATTCGGAGCCAGCTCGTAGGATCGTCCGTCACCCGACTCCGTGTACGCGGCGATCGATGCTTCCGGGCCAAGAACCGCCCCGTGATCGACGCCGGGTTTCGCATGATCCCGGCGGGCGTTCCCTGTGCCACGACCTCTCCGCCGTTCACACCGCCACCCGGACCGAGGTCGATGACGTGCTCCGCGCGGCGGATCGTCTCCTCGTCGTGCTCTACCACCACTACGGTGTTGCCGTTGCGGCGCAGCGCCTCGAGTGTATCGAGGAGCATGCGATGATCGCGTGGGTGGAGTCCGATCGTGGGTTCGTCGAGGATGTAGCAGACACCGCGCAGGTTCGAGCCGAGCTGCGCGGCGAGCCGCACGCGCTGCGCTTCGCCACCGGACAGGGTCGGTGCCGCGCGATCCAGTGCCAGATACGAAAGGCCGACCTCTCGCAGGAAACCGAGCCGTCCCCGGAGCTCGGCCAGTGCGTCGCGGGCGATGCGCGCCTCACGGCTCGACAGGCGAAGCCCGCGCAGCTCCCGTTCCAGTCCGTCCACCGACGCGCTCGTGAGCTCGGCGATCGTTCTGCCCTGGAATCGCACGGCGAGGGCTTCGGGCCGCAGACGCCGCCCGTCGCACGCGGGACACGGGCGTTCCTCTCCCCCCCACCACTCGTTCCACCAGCGCTCCTCGCCCGTCTGCTCGTCATCGAAACCGGCGAAGAGCAGACCCGTCCCGTAGCACCGCGGACACCATCCGTGCCGGGAGTGGAACGAGAACAGACGGGGATCGAGCTCCTCGAAGCTGCGTGCGCAGCGGGGACAGCTCCGCTTCGCCGACAGGAGCCACTCCGTCGCTCCCTTCAGCGTCCCCCTTCGCGCCCTCGGCGCGGAGACCACCGACACGCGCACCGTACCGCGGCCGAGATCGAGCGCGCGATCGAGCAGCGCGCGTAGCTCCCGCTCCGTCTCGGCGGACACGCGCAGATCTCCCACGGGAGCATCGATGTCGTGCTCCTTGAAGCGGTCGAGACGTGGCCACGCGGACGTCGGGACGCGCCGACCGTCCACCCGCAGCTCGGCGAACCCCTTGCCTGCCGCCCAACGCGCGAGATCCGTGTAGTAGCCCTTGCGAGCGATCACGAGGGGAGCGAGCAGCTCGATGCGTTTGCCCTCGTGCTCGCGAACGAGCCGCGCAGCCATGGCCCCAGGGGTCTGGGCTTCGATCGGAAGGTCGCAGTCCGGACAGGACTGCTCTCCGAGCCGAGCGAACAGGATGCGCAGGAACGGATAGAGCTCCGTCATCGTCGCCACGGTGCTCTTGCGCCCACCGCGACTGGTGCGCTGCTCGATCGCCACCGTCGGAGGAATGCCGAGGATCGAATCCACGTCGGGCCGCGCCGCCGGCTGCACGAACTGCCGGGCGTAGGCATTGAGCGACTCGAGATATCGGCGCTGTCCCTCGGCGAAGAGAATGTCGAAGGCGAGCGTGCTCTTGCCGCTTCCGCTCACCCCCGTGATCACGGTGAAGCGGTCGCGCGGGATGCGCACGTCGATACCCCGAAGGTTGTGCTCGCTCGCGTTGTGGATCTGGATCGAATCTGCACCGCTGCGCCGAGCCCGCAGGCGGCGCCGGGGGGAGCGCACCGAGCGGCCCTGGAGCCGCGCCACGTGCTCGCGCAGGGCAGCCCCGGTGTGACTCCCCTCGAGGGCCTCGACATCCGACGGGGTTCCCGTGCAGACGATCCGCCCGCCGTCCTCTCCGCCCTCGGGACCGAGCTCGATCACCCAGTCCGCCGCACGGATCACGTCGAGGTTGTGCTCGATCACGACGAGCGAATGCCCTTGCGCGCGCAACGCACGAAAGGCTTGGAGCAGCACGGCAATGTCGTCCAGGTGCAGCCCCTTCGTGGGCTCGTCGAACAGGAGCAGCGAACCACGGGAGCGGGTTCGCCGCCTCGGATCCGCCGAGCCCGCCTTCGCCATGTGCCCCGCGAGCTTCAGCCGCTGCGCCTCACCACCCGAGAGCGTCGGAACCGGTTGCCCCAGCGTCACGTAGCCCAGTCCCACCGACACGAGCGGCTCCAGCACGCGACACACCTCGGCGTCGTCCGCGAAGAACGCGAGCGCCTCGGACACCGTCATGTCGAGCACATCCGCGATCGAGGCACGGCGAGGGCTCGCAGGCCGCTCCATCTCGATCTCGAGCACCTCGGGGCGATACCTCCGGCCGTCGCAATCGGTGCAGCGCAGGTACACGTCGCTCAGGAACTGCATCTCGACGTGCTCGAAGCCGCTGCCGCTGCACGTCGGGCAGCGCCCCTCGCCGCTGTTGAAGCTGAACGTCCCGGCCGTGTACCCGCGGGCGCGCGCCATCGGCTCCGCGGCGAACCTCTTGCGGATCGGGTCGAAGGCGCCGACGTAGCTCGCCGGGTTCGACCGCGCCGTCTTGCCGATGGGCGAGGCATCGACGAGAACGACGTCTTCGAGCCCTTCGTGACCGGAGATCTCGCGGCAGCGCCCAGCTGCATCGACGGGCAGACCGCGCAGCTTGCGCAGCCCCGCGTAGAGGACGTCGCGCACGAGCGTGCTCTTGCCCGAACCGCTCACGCCGGCCACGCAGACCAGACGCCCGAGCGGAAGCCGCACGTCGACGTCCTTCAGGTTGTGCTCGACGGCACCGCGGATCTCGAGATGCGCAGTCGAGTCATCCACGGGCTCGCGCCGCCACTCGCCGTCGCCGAGCACCGATCGCTCGCCGCGCAGGTAGCTCGCGGTAAGCGATCGCCGGGAGCGCAACAGCTCGGCCGGTGTGCCGTGGAAGACGATCTCGCCTCCCCGCTCGCCCGGCCCGGGCCCCACGTCGAGGATGCGATCCGCCGCGAGCATCACGTGCGGATCGTGCTCGACCACTACGAGCGAGTTTCCTGCGTCGCGCAGGCGCTCGAGCACGCCGACCACGCGGCCGACATCGCGCGCGTGCAGGCCGATCGTCGGCTCGTCGAGAACGAAGAGCGTGTTCACGAGCGAGGTGCCGAGTGCCGTGGTCAGATTGATCCGCTGCACCTCACCGCCCGAGAGCGTGCGCGACTGCCGATCGAGCGTGAGATAGCCGAGGCCGACCTCTACCAGGTAGTCGAGCCGCGTGCGGATCTCGTGCAGCAGCAGCGCAGCCGCCTCGTCGAGCGGAGCCGGGAGCGACAACGAGCGGAAGAACCCCCGACTGCGCTCGATCGGGAGCATCGTCACGTCGTGCAGGCTCAGGCCCGGGAGAGCCGCCAGCGCCTCGTCCGAGAGGCTCATCCCGGCCGCGCGAAACCGCAGGGTGCCCGCGAGCGCACGATCCGCCTCGTCCCGGCTGCCGACCCGCCACAGCAGTGCGTCGGGGCGCAGGCGAGCCCCGCGGCACGCGGCGCACGTGTCGTACGAGCGGTACCGCGAGAGGAGCACGCGGATGTGCATGCGGTAGCTCTTCGACTCGAGCCAGTCGAAGAAGCGCCGCACTCCATACCACTGGCGATCCTCCCATTCTCCCTCGCCTTCGACGACCCAGCGGCGCGGCTCCTCCAGGAGATCCCGCCAGGGGACGTCGACGGGAATCCCGCGCTTTCGCGCGAAGCGAAGCAGATCCTCCTGGCACTCCCGGTAGCTCTTCGTCTGCCACGGCTTCACGGCGCCGTCGGCCAGCGTCTTCGACTCGTCGGGAACGACCAGCCCGAGATCGATGCCCATCGTGCGGCCGAACCCCCGGCACGTCGGACACGCACCCATCGGGGAGTTGAACGAGAACGCATTCGGAGCCGGCTCCTCGTACGTGAGATCGCAATCCGCGCAGTGGAGCTCCGCCGAGAAGGCTCGCGCCGTCTGCGTCGTAGCGGCGGGATCCTGCAGGAATACCGTGACGCGCCCGCGGCCCAGACGCAGCGCAGCCTCGAGACTCTCCACCCAGCGGCTTCGATTCCGAGCGTCCAGGGGCAGCCGATCCTGCACGACCTCGAGGGACGCATCCCCGGTTTGTCGCACCCGTGTGTAGCCCTGGCGCTCGAGAAGGACGAGGATCTCTTCCTTCGTGAAGCTCTCGGGGATCGCCACGGGAAACGTCACGAGCGCCGGGATCGGCGCATCGACCGCCGCCTCCGGGAGCAGCTCGCGCACGATGCTCTCAGGGGTATCCCGGCGCACCGGGCGTCCGCATCCCCGGCAGTGGAGCATCGCCGCCCGCGCATACAGGAGCTTCAGGTGATCGGTGAGCTCCGTCATGGTTCCCACCGTCGAACGCGACGTGCGCACCGGATTCGTCTGATCGATGGCGATCGCCGGCGGGATGCCCTCGATCCGATCGACGCGAGGCTTGTCCATGCGCTCGAGGAACTGCCGCGCATACGGGGAGAACGTCTCGACGTAGCGGCGCTGTCCCTCAGCGTAGATCGTGTCGAACGCGAGCGAGGACTTTCCCGATCCGCTCACGCCGGTCACGACCACGAGCTCGTGCAGGGGGATGCGGACCGTCAGGTCCTTCAGGTTGTTCTGTCGTGCGCCCTCGACGAGGAGCTCTTCGCCGGTCGACGGTCGGGAATCGTTCGGCTCCCGGCTGCGCCGGCCCGCCTTCTTCTTCATGCTGCGCGCCGCCGGCTAGACACCCTCGGGCCCCAACAGGAGCGGAGCGTAGCTCACGACGTACAGGCCGAAGCCCACGGACCACAGGACGCCGCCGAGCACGATGGCCTCCGTCGCCGGCGCCGGCAACACGATGGGTGCCGTCACGCGAACCAGCGCACCCAGCGAGACCAGCACGTACGCCGCCACGGCGGGTCGCGGAGCGACGAGCGGGCGGCCCGTATGGCCGAGCGCCACCCGCGTGATCATGGCGATGACCGTCGCCCCGATGGCCCCCGCGGTGAGGGAGTGCAGACCGGATCCCATGGGGACGACGGACGTGAGATCTCCGAGTGCCACGAGGAGAAGCCCCACCGAGACCCACACGCTTCCCATGTGCAGCGACCACAGGAGCGGATCCCGAAGCGTGCGCCAGCCGTACCATCCACGCATGCGAGCGGCCGTGGCGACGGCTCCGACGAGCGCAGCCGCTCCACTCCACACCGTTCGCGGCGCCAGCACATCGGCCACGGCGAGCCCCACCACTGCTGCCACCGCCAGCCGATCGATCCACACGACCGAATGGGCATCGACCCTCACGCCGCGTCGCATCAAGCCGTTGCGCGTGAACATCGGCGTGATCCGCGCCGTCATCACGACGATCAGGACGATCATCAGATCGACGGCGAAGCGCAACGCGAGGATCGTACGCCCTGCGCCGACCCCCATCGCCTCTACGTGCATCACCGCATTCGCGGAGGCCAGGATCAGCAGCAGCGGGACGAAGCCGTAGTTCCGCACCCGGCGCGCAGCCCAGAGCGGAGGCACGAGCATCGCCGCCAGAGCGGGAAGGAACGCGAGATCCACCACGGCCACGAGCCAGAGGGGAAGGGATCCCGAGAGGATCATGGCGAGCCTGCCGGCGAGCCAGAGTCCCGCGAGCGCAGCGAGTCGCGCTCCGGCCACGGGCCTCGCTCCCGTCCAGTTCGGCACCGCGGTGAGCAGGAAGCCCGCGATCACCGCAGAGGCGAAGCCGAACACCATCTCGTGTCCGTGCCACCACTGCGGAATCAGCCACCGAGGCGCCGGGAACCAACCGAGGAGCGAGCTCGACCACCACAGCGCCCCGAGAACCGCTTGAGCGCTCGCGAGCAGGAAGAAGGGTCGAAATCCTCGATCCCACAGGGGATGGTCCATCGCAGCGCTCCTCTCTTCTCGCGCGTTCGGGGCCGCGAGTATAGCCATCGCCGGGATCGCCTTCCGCCCGGCGCGCGGGAGAGGCGAGCCCCGGATCCACCTCGACAGCGCACGAAAAAGATGTATCATCCGCTCATGTTACAAGGGCCTCGGCCGCCATCAGCCACGAGGCAGGGATCCAGGGAGGAATCGCAGAGACACGTGCCCCACCCACTGCGGTGACCTCCGAATCGACGTGAGGGGCGTCCCGACGCCATCTCCGCTCGGCCAGGGACTCCCCTCACGTCACCCCACCCCTCGCATCCCCCCGTCTCGCCCCCCGTGCACACCTGCGTCCACCGGAATCGCGGGAAGAGCAGACGGGATCGATCGAAGTGCTCTATCTTGGGGCCCATGCGGTTGGTACCGGTGGCCTCGCGGGATCGTGCACCCCGGATCCAGTCGGGGACGTGTCACGTGTTGCTCGCCTATGACGTGGGGCTGTCGATCGATCTCGATGCCGCCGAGCAGCGGATCAAGGCCGAGCGCGAGCTGCTGAAGCACCGCCGCCGCGCACCGAGCTACTTCGAGTACCGGCCGCACCCGCTGCGCATCTCCGAGGAGGCGGCCTCCGTCGCGATCGGGCCGTATGCGACCTCTACGCGGGTCGATCTCGTGCTCTATGACTTCGGTGCCGTCTCCGTCGCCTACGAGATCCCCCTGGGAGGTCCTCTGGAGGATCTCGTGCACCTGAGCGAGGGACTGTCCCGGACCGCCGATCTGCTCGAGGACTCCCGGCGACGCGTCGGGCATCTCGTCGAGACGATCGCGCCGGCCGTCATGCGTCCCTCCATCGCCGAGTTCGTGGAGACGTACGCGATCTTCGAGATTCGCTCCCTCGATCCGAATGCGACTCCCGACGAGATCCGCACCCGCCACGCACCGGTGGTGGCGCGCATCCTGCGCACGGAGCACGAGCCGCTGTCGGAGGAAGAGATCGGCGACGCGTTCGCGCACTGCATCTCGTACGGGCTCGACGATATCGCGGTCATCGATTGGGACGGCGCCTTGCTGGTCGGCCGCGATCTGGACGACGTCCGCGCCGTGCTCGAGTTCGCCAACGTGGAGCTCCTCGAGATGCGCTTCCTCGACCAGCAGCTCGACGACTCGCTCACCGAGGCCTACGAGGCCCTGCTGCGGCGCGCGTGGCAGCGCTTTCGCGGGCTCCGTTCGTCGCGCACGGACCTCCGGCACATCGCACAGCTCCAGGTCGACAGTGCGATCCTGTTCGAAGGCGTGAACAACGCGCTCAAGCTCCTGGGCGATCAATATCTCGCGCGCGTCTACCGCATGGTCTCCGCGCGCTTCCATCTAGAGGAATGGGACGCGAGCATCCTGCGCAAGCTCGAGGCGCTCGAGAGCCTGTACCAGAAGGTGTCGGACGTCGCGGCCACGTGGCGGCTCGAGATGCTCGAGTGGATCATCATCGTGCTGATCGCGATCTCCATCGTGCTCCCGTTCGTTCCGGGCTTCCGGACACACTAGCGGAGCGGGAAACCACCGATCGCATCCGCGCTCGTGGTAGGATGGAGCCCGATGCGACGAGACGCAGAGGAGGGGCCCTCGGCATGAACCACGAATCGACTACCGAAACGAGCTCCGCGATCGAGCCTTCGAGCACCGGCCTCGAGCCGCGGCTCGCCGCGCTCCTCAGCTACCTCGTCGGGTTCCTCACGGGGATCCTCTTCCTCGTGATCGAGAAGCGCAGCCGCTTCGTCCGCTTCCATGCGATGCAATCCACGATCACCTTCCTCGGCCTGTTCGTGGTCCACGCGATTGCGATGGTGATCCCGCTTCTCGGAATCCTCCTGCAGTTCCTCGTCTCCATCCTCTCGCTCGCCTTGTGGGTCTTCCTCATGGTGAAGGCGTTCCAGGGCGAGTACTTCAAGCTTCCCGTCGTCGGGGATCTCGCCGAGGAGCGGACGAACGTACCGGGGCCCTGATCTTCGCGAGGAGGCCGATCGTGCTGGAAACCCGCCCGTCCATCTGCCGCTTCTGCCACTCCCACTGCCCGATCCTGGTGGATGTCGAGGACGGCCAGCCCGTGCGCGTGAGCGGGGATCGCGATCATCCGGTCTACCACGGATTCACCTGCCCCCGCGGACGCTCCCTTCCCACCCAACACACCGGCCCACAACGCCTGCTGCACAGCCGGAAGCGGACGTCTCGGGGGGAGTTCGAGGCCGTGCCGCACGATCGCGCGATCGCGGAGATCGCAGCCAAGGTCCAGGATCTGCTCGACCGGTACGGACCTCGATCGATCGCCCTGTACATCGGAACCATGGCGGTGCCCTATCCGGCTTCTGCGCCGATGGCGATGGCCTGGATGGACTCGATCGGATCGCCGATGCGGTTCATGCCGGCGACGATCGACAAGCCCGCGAAGGCGATCGCGCCGGCGCTGCACGGCCGGTGGGGCGCGGGGGCTCCGTCGTTCTCGAATGCGGACGCGTGGATGATCGTCGGAGCGAACCCGCTGGTGTCGAAGTCGATCGGCGCGCCACCGTACAATCCGGCGTGGCATGCACGAAACGCGGTCGATCGCGGGCTCGAGCTCATCGTGATCGATCCGCGCCGGACGGAGACCGCCAAGCTCGCGTCCGTGCATCTGCAGCTTCGCCCCGGAGAGGATCCGACCGTGCTTGCGGGCCTCGTCCGCGCGGTGCTGCACGAAGGGCTCCACGACGGGGACTTCGTGCGCGAGAACGCCATCGGCCTCGATTCGCTGCGGAGCGCGGTGGAGCCCTTCACGCCGGAATACGTCGAGCAACGTGCCGGCGTCGCGCGCGACCAGCTCCTTCGCGCGGCGCGCCTCTTCGCCCGCGCACCCCGTGCGTTCGCCGTGGCGGGGACCGGGCCGAACATGTCTCCGCGAGGTCTCCTCTCCGAGTACCTGCTGCTCTGCTTGAATACGCTCTGCGGGCATTGGCTGCGCGAAGGCGACGCCGTGCCCAATCCTGGAGTGCTCGCCCCCACGCTCCCCCCGAAGGCGCAGCCGATCGCGCCCTCTCCCGGTTGGGGCTTCGGCGAGCGGCTACGGGTGCGCGGGCTCACGAACACCGCTTCGGGCCTTCCCGTATCGGCGCTCGCGGACGAGATCCTCCTCGACGGAGAGGGTCGGGTGCGCGCCCTGATCTGCGTAGGAGGCAATCCCCTGCTCGCGTGGCCGGATCAGCAGCGCACCGTCGAAGCGATGAGGAAGCTCGATCTGCTCGTCACGCTCGACGTGGAGATGTCGGCCACGGCGAAGCTCTCACACTACGTGATCGCCACGCGCCTGTCGCTCGAACAACCCGGATGCACGCTTCCCCTCGAGGCCATCGGCTCGTACGCCTACGCAATGGGCTACGAGGTTCCGTACGCACAATACACGCCCAGGATCGTCGATCCCCCGCGGGACTCGGATGTGATCGAGGAATGGGAGCTCTTCCTGGGCCTCGCGCGCGAGATGGGACGCAAGCTCGTCCTCGCCTCGGCGTTCCCATGGATCCATCCGCAGGGCGAGCCGGTGCGGACGGAGCTCGATCCCGCACATCCCCCGACGACGGACGAGCTGCTCGCCATGCTGACGAGTGGCTCGCGGATTCCTCTCGAAGAGGTGAAGCGGCACCCCCACGGGGCGGTGTTCCCGGATCCATCGATCCGCGTACAACCGAAGGACGCCGATTGCACGGCGAAGCTCGAGCTGGCAGACGAGACCCTGCTCGCCGAGCTCGAGGAGGTGGCACGCGAGTGTGTCGCAGCACCACCCGATCTTCCCTTCCGCCTGATCTGCCGCCGCATGGCCGACGTCTACAACTCCACGGGCCGCGCAATTCCGAAGCTCCTGCGGAAGCACCCCTACAACCCGGCCTTCCTGCATCCCGAGGATCTGCGCGCTCTGGGAGCCGCACCCGGCGACGTCCTCGCGATCCGTTCGAGTCATGGCTCGATCCTCGGCGTCGCGGAGATCGATGCGGGGCTTCGGCGGGGCGTCCTCTCCATGACCCACGCCTTCGGAGACGTTCCCGAAGACCGGACCGACACGCTCGTGCGACAGATCGGGAGCAACACGAATCGCCTGATTCCCGTCGATCGCGACTACGATCCGCACAGTGGAATCCCACGCATGAGCGCGCTCCCGGTCCAGGTGTGCCTCTACGAAGGAGCCGTGCCCGAGTGATCCGCGAGCGCCCCGAGACGATCAGCGAGGAGATCGACCTCTATCTGCGCACCTACTACTCGCTGCTGCGCAGCTCGGGCGACGTGCGCGTACGTGCCTTCGAAGAGGCGCACCTCTACGGGGACCTGACGCTGCACCTCTACGCGAGCAGCCCCCGCCCGGACGTCTCCGCGTTCGGATACTGCGTGGCCCGCCTTCCGGAGTGCATGCCCAGAGTGCAGCGCATCGTCCTCGGGCAGAGCATCGAGCAGTTCGAGTCCGCGGGCTACGACATTCGCCAGTGGAAGGCCACGTCGACGAGAGGACGGCGGCGCCCCCTGCGCTGGGACGGAGGGGGGAACCTCGCCGCCTTCATCAGCAGCGCGAGCGACATCGACGATCTCGTCCCCATCGTGACCGCCTACCAGATCGAGTGGAACAAGCTCCGGGAGGCGCTCCTGCGTTCGCTTCCGAAGCTCGCACCGCAGGACGCCACGAGCGACGCCGAGCTCGCACGCGCGCTCGATCTCGGCCCCGAGGACATGGACCGGCTGCGGATGACGCTCGGCGAGCGATGGCGCGACCGCCTGTGCGACATCCGCGAACGCGAGTGTGATCTGGCGATCCGTCTGCTCAACGGATCGTTCGTCGAGTACCAGCGATCCGCGGGCCATTGGTGGTCCGCCATCCGCAGCGAGCTCCGCAGCGAGGATCGGCAACGCCCCGTCTACTTCGTTTCCTCGAACACCCACTCGCTCGCAAACCTGCTCGGCGGCTTCGCGCGCCATCACCGAGATCGCCTGCTCGAGTTCGCCGAGCGCACGAACCCGGAAGGGCTCTGGCCCGCCGTGCAGCGCGCGCAGTCCAGGGAAGACACCGAGGAGCTCGACGGCCTCTCGTACTACCTGCTCCGCGCCTATCTCCACGAACCCGAACGCGCAGAGGAACGGCTCGAGGAGTGTCTGCGCTTCGACGCGCAAGGGGGCATCCAGTCGATCCCCACGCCGGGGCGTCTGGACGTCCACGCACAGGTCATCCGGCTCGACGAGATCCACCCCGGGCGGCTCGATCCTCGCGTCCTCCTTCCGGGCATCGAGCGCCTTCGAGAGAGCCGGGCGCTCATCGTGAACATCGACTATCCGCTCGGCATGGCGGCCTATCACCATCTGTCGGCGGTCGCCGAGGGAGTGCCCGATCTGCGTGGCGTCTACGTCATGGGCAAGGCCGCCACGCTCAACGGACGCGTGGGCGACGTGATGATCTCGGGCGTCGTGCACGACGAGCACTCGAAGAACACCTACCTGTTCCCCAACTGCTTCCGCGCCGAGGACGTGCAGCCGTTCCTGCGCTCGGGTAGCGTGCTCGACAGCCAGAAGGCCGTGAGCGTGCGCAGCACGATGCTGCAGAATCGCGACTACATGAGCGTCTTCTACCGCGAGGGCTACAGCGTCCTCGAGATGGAGGCGGGCCCGTACCTCTCTGCGGTGTACGAAGCCGTGAGCCCCAAACGGCACCCCACGGACGAGATCGTGAACCTGTCACCGCTACTGCGCTTCGAGGTGGGCATCCTGCACTACGCCTCGGACACCCCCTACAGCCGGCGGCAGACGCTCCTATCGAAGAGCCTGTCCTACTTCGGTGTCGAGAGCACGTACGGCTGCACGATGGCGATCCTGCGCCGCATCTTCGCGCGCGAGATCGGTGTTCTCGAGAATGGACGGCCGAGCTGAGCGTTTCGCTCAGTCCGATTCGAGCGTGGAAAGGAACGCATCCGCCTCCGCGATCGAGCGCTTGAGGTTCGATACGAGTACGGAGACGTCACGATCGATCGATCGCGCCTCTGCCTCGAGGGTTCCGAGCGCCTGCGCGTTCAGGTTGTGCTTGAGGAAGAGCACCTGATCGCGGAGCTGCGCGAGCACCGGATCCATGCTCTTCTCGGACCGGAGCATCGCCGCGTGCAGTCCCTTCCAGCGCTCGCGGGTGCGCGCGAGCTTGTGCTGGCTCGAACGCCGCAGGCTCGCGCTCTGCATGCTCCCGATCTCCGACTCCCACTCCTCGAACAGATCGTTCGCGACCGTCTCGGCGCGGCGGATGCGGCCCCGAAGCTCGTTCGCCTGGCTCTCCGCGCTCTGGTGCGCCGACCGCAGGTCGTCGTAGCGGCGCTCGAGGGGACTGTCCGTCGACCCATACACCGCGCGGAGTCGATCGAGTGCGTCCTGGAACTCCTCGCTCGTCTGCTGCTGCTCCTCCCTCACCGCGGCCACGTCACGGCGCAGCAGATCGCGCTTCTCGCGCCCGAGCTTCTCCCACGCCGCGTAGTACGCCGTGCGGCAGGCGACGAGAGACGTCCCGAGGATCACGACGGCCAAGGCGACGTGCACCGCGCGGCTCGATCGACTCCATTCCCGCATCCTCTCCTCCCTCTCGCGTCCGGCCGGATGGGATCCCCGCCGGCTCAGTCCTCGAGCCGATACTCGACGGTCGTCACCACCCGGATCTTCTTCACCTGCGGTGAGCTCTGATCGCGATCGCGGATGTCGATCTGCCCCTGGCTCGCCGCACGGATCCCGCCCACGCGGCTCGACGAGTCCTTCGCGAACTGCTCGGCCGCAGCACGTGCGTTCTTCGTCGCCTCGGCGATGAGCTCCGGCTTCACATCGTTCAGCTTCGTGAACTGGAACTGCGCCATCCCCTCCGGCCCATAGCCGAACGTGAGGAGCACGCCGCTGCGGACCAGCTCCCCCGCGCGCTGCATGGCGCCGATGGCGGCCGCGACCTTGTCCGTGCGCAGCGTCACGGTGGCCTCCGCGCGGAAACGGTTGCGCGGAGCGTTCTCGCTGTAGCTGTAGGCCTCGTTGTCGGTGATCCGTGGCGGCGAGAGCGCGAGCTCGTCCTCGGAGAACCCCGCCGCCCGCAGGAAGTCGCGAATGCGGTTCGAGCCCGCGTCGAGCAGGGCCTGCACCTCGGCGAGATCGTTTCCCGCCGCGGCATGGGTCACCGGCCACACGACGAGATCCGCATCGACGTAGCGCTCGGCGAGCCCCTTCACGGTGACGTAGCGATCGGCCGTGCGAAGAGCGACGAGCCCGCGGCCGATGCACGCACCCGCGATCGCGATCCCGAGCGCCACGATCAGGGCGGAAACGGTCGCGTGACCGCACGAGGCGCGCAGCGTCATGGGGAACCTCCGTTCTCGCGGGGAATCTCGATCCGCACCCGTCTTGCCCACCGGATGCGCGCCCCAGCATACAGGGGGAGGTGTGGTCCGGTCACCATCCGCCCAGGTAGGATGTGGGTGCGCCGCGGTACACCGGGATCCCGGGTAGCCAGAGGGTGGAGGGATCTTCCCTGCGTCCGGGCCGGGCCGGTTCCGCGAGCCGTTGCGAAGGATGCGCACATGAACGTCCGGATCTCCGGTCCTTGGTCGAGGGAGAAGGTACGCGAGCACCTGGAGCGCACGGTGATCCCGATCCGACTGGGGTGCACGGCCTCGTCGGGCAATCCCCTCGTGCTCTCGCTCTGGTTCGTGTATCGCGACGGCGCGTTGTGGTGTGCCACGCAGCCCGATGCGGCCGTCACGAAGCATCTGCGCAAAAACCCACGCTGCGCGTTCGAGGTCGCGCGCGACGAGCCGCCCTACCGCGGCGTTCGCGGCCGGGGCACGGCGACGATCGTGCCCGACGAAGGGGCGAACGTCCTGCGGCAGCTCCTCGAACGCTACCAGGGTGGCACCGATACCCCCCTGGCGCGCTGGCTCCTGTCGCGCGCCGAGCACGAGGTGGCCATCCGCATCCAGCCGGAGCGGCTCACCACATGGGATTTCACCGAGCGCATGCAGAGCGCCTCGTGACACCGGCCTGTGATGACCCGGCGGCGCCCCCGCCTCGCGTCCTGCTCACCGGAGCGACGGGCTACGTGGGCGGACGGCTCCTTCCCTTGCTCGAAGCAAGGCGCGTCCGGCTTCGGTGCATGGTAAGACGCCCGGAGTTCCTGCATCCGCGCGCCGCCGCGACGACCGAGATCGTCGCCGGCGACGTGTGCGATGCCGATTCGCTCGAGCGCGCGCTTTCCGACATCGACGTCGCCTACTACATGGTGCACGCGATGGGTGACGAGGGCGACCTGCTCGAGCAGGAGCGCCGCGCCGCCAGGAACTTCGCCCGCGCCGCCGAACGCTGCGGGGTACGCCGGCTCGTCTACCTGGGTGGTCTCGGGGAAGGACCGGATCTCTCGCCCCATCTGGCGAGCCGTCACGAGGTCGGCGAGATCCTGCGCCGTTCGGGGGTGCCGACGATCGAGCTGTGCGCTTCGGTCGTGATCGGCTCCGGCAGCCTCTCCTTCGAGCTGATCCGCGCACTGGTGAACCGCCTTCCGATCATGGTGACGCCGCGCTGGACCCGTGTTCCCACGCAGCCCATCGCGATCGAGGACGTGCTCGCCTATCTGCTCGCAGCACTCGACGTGCCGCTCGTGTCGAGCGAGCGGATCGAGATCGGCGGTGCAGACGTCGTCTCCTATGGGGAGCTCATGCACGAGCTCGCCCGCCAGAGCGGGCTGCGCCGCATCCTGATTCCCGTGCCCGTGCTCACGCCGCGGCTCTCGAGTCTGTGGCTCGCGCTCGTGACTCCGGTCTATCGGCGCATCGGACGTCACCTGATCGAGGGCCTGCGCAATCCCACGGTCGTACACGATCCCAGCGCGCGGGATCGCTTTCCGTCGATTCGCCCCCGCGGTGTGCGCGAGGCGATCGCACGCGCGATCGCCCTGGAGGACGAGGAGGTTGCCCGCACCCGCTGGTACGATGCGCGCTCCTCGATGGGACCGCGGCCGAGCTATGGCGGCGTGCGCTTCGGCACACGATGGGTCGATACGCGATCGATCCGCGTGGACGCGTCACCCGAGTCGACCTTCCGCGTCGTCGAGAGGATCGGTGGACGCACCGGCTGGTACCACGCCGATCGGCTGTGGCGCCTGCGCGGATGGCTCGACCTCGCGGCGGGCGGCGTCGGCATGCGCCGCGGTCGTCCCCATCCGGAGCGGCTGCGCGCGGGCGATGCCGTCGACTTCTGGCGGGTCGAGGCCTGCGAGCCGCCGAAGCTCCTGCGATTGCAGGCGGAGATGAAGCTCCCCGGCCGCGCCTGGCTGCAGTTCGAGGTCCACCCGGAGAACGGCGGCGCGAGCTCCACCCTCGTCCAGACGGCCCTCTTCGATCCCGTGGGGCTCGCTGGGCTGCTCTACTGGTACAGCTTGTGGCCTCTCCACGCGTACGTGTTCGGAGGCATGCTGCGCGCGCTGGCGCGTGCCGCGAAGTCTACGCGGACATCCGCGCAGGACGAAGCGGCGGCCTCGGACACCCGGGTCAGCGCGTGATCGAGCCGAGGATGCCGCGCAGGATCCGGCGGCCGAGCTGATTTCCGATCGTGCGCACGGTCGACTTGCCCATGGCTTCGATCATGCCCTGCCGCCGGCTCGTGCCAAAGAGCGCTTCGCGCACGCGGCGATCCCAGCCGTCGTCCCGCGCCGACTGGGGCTCGGCGTTCGAGGGGATCGGCGTCGATGCGGGAGCCGCGGCCTCGGGTGCCGAGGCGCGGCGCGCGCGGGCCTCGAGGATCTCGTGCGCAGATTCGCGATCGATGGCGGTGTCGTACTTCGCGCCCACGGGCGAGCGCCGTCGCGCGAGCGCGCGCTCCTCGTCCGTGATCGCTCCGATCCGCGACGAGGGCGGCCGCAGCAACGTGCGCTGGGTGACACCGGGGATCGCCCCCTCTTGCAGGGTGGAGATCAGCGCCTCTCCGACGCCGAGCTGTGTGATCGCCTCGGACACCTCGAACGCCGGATTCGGAACGAAGTTCTCCGCCGCCACCTTGACCGACTTGCGATCCTTCGGCGTGTGCGCACGCAGCGCGTGCTGGATGCGGTTGCCGAGCTGGGAGAGGATCGCATCCGGAACGTCGTCCGGAAGCTGGCTCACGAAGAACACCCCCACGCCCTTCGAGCGCACGAGGCGCACGACCTGCTCGACGCGTTCGCGCAGCGCCGCAGGAGCATCGTCGAAGAGCAGATGCGCCTCGTCGAAGAAGAACACGAGCCTCGGCCGATCGAGATCCCCCACCTCGGGGAGCTGCTCGAAGAGCTCCGCGAGGAGCCACAGCAGGAAGGTCGAATACACGCGCGGGCGCAGGATGAGCTTGTCCGCACACAGCAGGTTCACCACACCGCGCCCCGAAAGATCCTGCCGCATCAGGTCTTCGAGCTCGAGCGCCGGCTCGCCGAACAGGCTCGCTCCGCCGTCGTCCTCGAGGCGCAGCAACGCGCGCTGGATCGCGGCCACCGTCGTCGGTGTCACCAGCCCATAGCGCGCCGAGACGTCCTTCGCATTCTCGGACAGGAATCCGAGGATCGCGCGCAGATCGTCGAGATCGAGCAGGAGCAGCCCCTCGTCGTCGGCCACGCGAAACGCCACCGAGAGCACGCCCTCTTGGGTGTCGTTGAGCTCGAGGATGCGCGCGAGCAGCACCGGCCCCATCTCGGACACGGTGGCACGCACGGGGTGTCCCTTCTCGCCATGGACGTCCCAGAAGACGACCGGCGCCGCCTCGGCGCGGAAATCGGAAAGGCCGATCTTCTCGAGACGTGCGCGCAGCTTGTCACCCACGGGTCCAGCGGGCTGGCTGATCCCCGCGAGATCGCCCTTCACGTCGGCAGCGAAGACGGGAACCCCGAGCCGCGAGAAGGCCTCGGCGAGGACCTGCAGCGTCACGGTCTTCCCCGTGCCCGTGGCACCCGCAACCAGGCCATGGCGATTCGCGTAACGCGGCAGCAGGAAGACGTCCGCCTGTGCTCGCCCCAGAAAGATGCGGTCCGCCTCGCTCACGCTCCGTGCTCCCGGCGATCCTCGTCGCCGGCCCATTCTATCGTTTCGACACCGCTCGTGCGCGCGCCCGGGCCGTCTCGAACCGGCGCAGCGCGAGCCTGCGGCGCTCGGCGTGATCGACGATGGGCGCCGGATAGTCTCGAGCCCCTGCGCAGGCGCGCCACGGCCGGTGCACGCACCGGTCCTCGACGGCGCGAAGCTCCGGCACCCAGCGGCGCACGTAGCGCCCGTCCGGATCGAAGCGCTCTCCCTGGGCCGTCGGGTCGAAGATGCGAAACCACGGCATCGGGTCCGTTCCGGTGGATGCACACCACTGCCAACCGCCGTTGTTGTTGGCGGGATCGGCATCCACGAGATGGCGGAAGAAGAACGCCTCGCCCCGGCGCCAATCGACGAGCAGGTCCTTCACCAGGAAGCTCGCCGCGATCATGCGCACGCGGTTGTGCATCCATCCGGTGGCCGCGAGCTGGCGCATGCCCGCATCGACGATGGGATAGCCGGTCCGGCCCTCGCACCAAGCGCGAAAGGCTTCCTCGTCCTCGTTCCACTCCACGCGAGCGAAGTCGGATTGGTATGCCTCGCGCATCACCCGCGGATGGACCTCGAGGATCGCGTGATGGAACTCGCGCCACACGAGCTCGTCGATCCACTTGGCGCCGCCGCCCGCACGCCGCGCGTCGTCGCGCACCCGCTCCATCGCAGCCGCGAGACACGCGCGCGCAGAGATCGTCCCGAAGCGCAGGTGTGCCGACAGCCGCGACGTCGCATCGTCCGCGGGAACGTCGCGAAGCTGCGCGTAGCGCGCGAGATCGCGATCGAGGAAGCTGCCGAGCCGCCGATGCGCCGCGCGCTCTCCGCCCGTGGGGATCTGCGTGCGATCCCCGCCGAATCCGAGCGACGCCGGATCGGGGATGGGGTCGGAGACCACCCCGGGGATCGGAGCCGGCAGCCGTGGCGCGCGCAGCGGCGGATCGGGCGCCTCGCGCCAGCGCCGCATCCACTCGTTGCGATAGGGGGTGTACACCGAATACGGTCGCCCCTGGCGCGTGCGCACCTCGGTCGCCTCGAAGACGACACGATCCTTGGCCTCGATCACGGCCACGCCGTTGCGCGCGAGCGCCGCCCGTACGCGCTCGTCCCGGGCGCGGGCAAACGGCGTCGAATCCCGATTCCATGCCGCGCAGCCCACCGCGAGATCGCGCACCAGGCGAGGGATCACCTGCTCGGGTCGCCCCCGGCGCACGACGAGCGGTACCTCGCGCGCTTCGAGATCCCTCGCCAGGCGCTCGAGGGAATCGAGCAGGAAGCGCACGCGGGCCGCGCCCATTCGCTGTGGGGAGAGCAGCCGAGGATCGAGCACGAACACGGCCGCCATCTGCTCCACGCGCGAGGCGAGCTCGGACAGACCGCGTTGGTCGCCCAGCCGGAGATCGTTGCGGAACCAGAACAGACCGCGCACGGGCTACGACCTCCTGCTCCGGACGTCCGCGAAAACGGCGCATCGCACTTCCACCGGATCGATCGCTCTCATCGCCATTTCCGCGTCACACCGGGACTCGCCCCAACCGCAGCCGGAGCATCGAGATCCTGTGCTCGAGATCGGAGACATCGTGGATGCGTTCGGCGCGCTCTGGAAGCCGGATCCCCTCGCTTCCCGCGCCCCCGACCCAGAGGACCGCCTCCGGCCGAACGACACGATCCAGGGTCGCGAGCCCGCGCTCGCGCTCGCGCGGCGCGCCGACGATGCTCACGCCGAGCGCTACCGCGGCAGCGCTCGTCGCCATGGCGGCGCGCGCGATCTCCTCCACGGGGAGGTCGGGCCCCAGATAGACGGCGTCGGCCCCGTGCGCCGCGGCGACCACTGCACCGATCAACGGCCCGAGCTCGTGCCGATCCCCGGGAAGCGTCGTGAACACGATCGCGGGTCCGCTCGCGCCGACCGATAGCTGCCGCAAGGCGGCCCCGAGCAGACTGCGGATCGCCGCGCTCGCCAAATGCTCCGACGCCACGCAGAGGCGCCCCTGCTGCCAGCGATCCCCGACCTCGTGCAGGAAGGGAGCCGCCACCCGCATCGCGAAGTCGACGGGCCCCAGCGCCGCGAGCTGCAAGCCGAGCAGGCGATCGACGGCTTCGGTATCGATGCGCTCCGCTGCCTCCAGGATCGGATCGAGGTTCACGCGATCGTCACGATCGCTGGAAACGGCAAGGCGTCGAAGATCTGCATCGTCGAGCGAAGCGATCTCTCCGATGGACGATCCGGACGCCGCGGCAGCGGCGAGCCACCGCAGTCGCTCGACCTCGGCCTGCCGGTAGCGCCGGGTTCCTCCCGGTGTCCGCGCGGGCGACACCGCGCCGTAGCGCCGCTCCCACGCGCGCACGACGTGGGGCGACAGCCCCGTGATCCGGCAGACCTCGCCGAGGGAATAGGAGGGCTGCCGCGGGTCCGCCCCTTTCGCACTTCGTCCCGACATGGTGCGAGGATCCTCTTCCGGATCCACGTTGTCAATATTTTTCATAGACATCGCTCTCTATACACACGCCATTCGCCCGAGTTATCACATTCATGTCTAGATTTGTCATTGACAAACATGGATACCGAGTCGATCGTACCGGACATCCGGTGGGCAGGCGCAAGCCGCCCTCCGGCGCACGAAAGGAAAGGAGACCCCATGCACCGTCCCTCGCCTGCCCCCTCCGGGAGCCGCCCATGAGGATCGCGATCGTCGGCACCGGGATCTCCGGCCTCGCTACGGCCTGGATGCTTCGCCAGAGGCACGACGTACACGTGTTCGAGGCCTCGGACCGCTTCGGCGGCCACACGAATACCGTTCCCGTGCGCGTGGACGGCGAGTCGCACGAGATCGACACGGGATTCATCGTCTACAACGAGACGACGTACCCGCTCTTCACCCGTCTGCTCGCGCGCCTGGGCGTGGAGACGAAGCCCACGGACATGAGCTTCGGCGTGCACTGCGAGCGAAGCGGCCTCGAGTGGTGCAGCCGCGGCCTGTCGGGCGTGTTCGCGCAGCGGCGCAATCTGTTGCGACCGGCATTCCTGCGCATGCTGCTCGACGTCGTCCGCTTCAACCGCGAGTCGCACGCCCTGCTCGCCGCAGACGACGAGAAGGTCGCGCTCGGGGACTATCTGCTCGGCGCCGGCTATTCCCGGGCCTTCATCGACCACTACCTGGTCCCCATGGGTGCCGCGATCTGGTCCGCAGAGCCGAACGAGATGCTGCGCTTCCCGGCACTGGCCTTCGTGCGCTTCTTCCGAAACCACGGGCTGCTCGACACCTCTCCGCAGACGCAGTGGCGGGTCGTGCGCGGGGGCTCCGCCCGCTACGTGGACGCACTCGTCGAGCCCATCCGCGATCGCATCCGTACGCGCGCCGCGGTCCAGGGCGTCCGGCGGGAGGGAGACCGCGTGTGGCTGCGCGCGAACGAGGGCCCCTGGGAGCCGTTCGATCGCGTGGTGCTCGCATGCCACAGCGATCAGGCCATGGCCATGCTCGAGCCACCCACGCAGACGGAGCGCAAACTTCTCTCCGCGATCCGCTACCAGGAAAACGACACGATCCTTCACACCGACACGAGCGTGATGCCGGAGCGCCGCCGCGCCTGGGCGAGCTGGAACTACCGCGTCCCCTCGGATGGCCGGCAGAGCCTGTTCGTCACCTACGACATGAACCGGCTCCAGGGAATCGACTCCGAGCACTCCTTCCTGGTGAGCTTGAACGCGGGCGAGCGGATCGATCCGCGCCGCATCCTGGCCCGTTTCACCTATCACCATCCGGTGTTCGACGCCGACGCCATGACCGCGCAGCGCCTCCGCGATCACATCGACGGCGGTGGCGGGGTACACTTCTGTGGAGCGTACTGGGGGTACGGCTTCCACGAGGACGGCCTCTCGAGCGCTGTGCGCGTCGCACGGAAGCTCGGCGGAGATCTATAGGGATGCACAGCGCGCTCTACGAAGGGGTCGTGTACCACCGCCGAAACGAGCCCGTCGTGCACGCCTTCCACAAGCGACTCCTTCTCGTGTACCTCGACCTCGGCGAGCTGGATCGGGTCTTTTGCGACCGCTGGCTATGGGGCGTAGAGAGCCGCACCTTCGCGAGCTTCCGGCGGAGGGATCACTTCGGGAATCCGTGCCTGCCCCTCGAGGAGTGCGTCCGCTCCCTCGTGCAGGAGAGAACGGGCCGGAGGCCCACCGGCCCCATCCGCCTGCTCACGAACCTGCGCTACGCGGGATACGTGTTCAACCCCGCGAGCTTCTTCTACTGCTTCGACCCGCACGAGAACCTCTCGGCCGTGGTCGCAGAGGTCACCAACACGCCGTGGCTCGAGCGACACTGTTATGTACTGGACCTGCGCGACGCCTCCGTGGAGAATGGAGTCCATCGGCTCACGCTCGAGAAGGGGTTCCACGTGTCTCCGTTCATGGGCATGGACCAACAGTACGCGTGGTCGCTCACTGCGCCCGGATCCTCCCTTCGCGTGCGCATCGAGAACCACGAGGCGGATCGCAACGTCTTCGCGGCGGAGCTCGCCCTCGAGCGGCGCGAGATCTCGGGCCGGGAGCTCGCCCGCGCGCTCATCCGCTATCCGCTCGCAACGATGCAAGCCACGGCCGCCATCTACCGCCATGCGGCCCTGCTCTACTGGAAGGGGGCACGATTTCATCCCCATCCGTGACCGCTGCGGATTCGCAGGGGAGGACCTCGCATGAACGACCGCACCGCATCTCTGGGGATCGAAGGGACGCAAGGACGATGGACGGCTCTCGAGCGTTGGGTGCGAAGCCGGGTACACGGACTCCTGTCCTGCGTCCGTGACGGGTCGATCGAGATCACCGACGAGATCGAGCTCGCGCGCTTCGGAGACCCCGAAGCCGATCTGCGCGCACGCATCACCGTTCGGGATCCGAGGTTCTACCGCGCGCTCGCCCTGCGCGGGGCGAGCGGAGGGGCCCACGCCTACATGCAGGGCTGGTTTGCGACGGACGATCTCACCGCGGTGATCCGCATCCTCGCCCGCAACACCGACGTGTGGTCGGGCCTGGACGGAGGAGGGGCGCGAATCGCGCGCTCCGCTGCGCGCCTCCTGCACGCGCTGCGCCGCAACAACCGGCGAAACGCCCGCAAGAACATCTCCGCGCACTACGATCTGGGAAACGAGTTCTTCGCGCTCTTCCTCGATCCCACGCTCACGTACTCGAGCGGGATCTTTCCCTACCCCTCCGCCACCCTAGAGGAGGCCTCGCTCGCCAAGTACGAGCGCCTGTGCCACAAGCTCGGCCTGGCTGCACATCATCACGTGCTCGAGGTCGGCTGTGGTTGGGGCGGATTCGCGATCTACGCCGCGCGCACGCGTGGCTGCCGCGTCACTGCGACGACGATCTCCCGCGAGCAGCAGGCGCTCGCACAGCAGAGGGTGAAGGAAGCAGGCCTCGAGGACCGGATCGAGATCCAGTTCGAGGATTACCGCGATCTGCGAGGAACCTACGATCGCGTCGTATCGATCGAGATGATCGAAGCGGTGGGGCACCAATACCTCGACGCCTACTTCCGTGCCTGCTCGGATCGGCTCCATCCGAGCGGGGCGATGGCCCTGCAGGCCATCGTGATCCGCGACCAGGACTACGAGGCATCGATCCGAACCACCGATTTCATCAAGGAGTTCATCTTCCCCGGTGGGCAGATCGTGTCCCTCTCGGCGATCGCGGGATCGATCGCGCGCGCCACCGATCTGCGATGGACCCATCTCGAGGATCTCTCCGCTCACTATGCGGAGACACTGCGCCGCTGGCGCCACAACATGCACGAGAACCTGGGACGGATGCGCGACCTCGGGCTGTCCGATTCGTTCCTGGCGATGTGGGAGTTCTATCTGTGCTACTGCGAGGGCGGCTTCGAGGAGCGCTCGATCGGAGTGCACCAGATCGTCCTCGAGAAACCGCGGTACCGCAGCGCGCCGATCCTCGGAGAGCTCACCACTCGATGCGCGGGCGCTCAGTCGAAGGCGAAGCCCCGATCGTAGTGGCAGGTATAGCCACCGGGATTCCTCTCCAGATAGTCCTGGTGGTCGTCCTCCGCGGGCCAGAAGTCGCCCGCAGGCACGATCGTGGTGACGGTCGGCCGGCTCCACTTCCCCGACCGCTCGACCTTGCTGCGAACCGTCTCCGCCACGCGCTTCTGCTCCTCGTCCAGGAAGAAGATCGCCGATCGATACTGGCTTCCGACGTCGTTTCCTTGGCGATCGCGCGTCGTGGGATCGTGGATCCGGAAGAAGTGCTCGAGGATCTCCTCGTAGGACACCCGCTTCGGATCGAAGACGACCCGCACCGCCTCGGCATGTCCGGACCGGCCCGTCTTCACGTCCGCGTAGGTGGCATTCGGCTTCGATCCACCCGTGTAACCGACTTCGGTGTCGACCACGCCGGGAATCTCGCGCAGCAGATCCTCCATTCCCCAGAAGCAGCCGCCCGCGAGGATGGCCGTCCGCAGCTCCTCCGGCGCCGTCGTCTCGGACGAAGAGGGGCTCTGCGCGGGCTCGAAGAGGCTGCGGTACTCACCGTAGCCCTCCTCTTCCAGCCGCTCGGCGGGAACGAAACGGAGGGCGGCCGAGTTCATGCAGTAGCGCATCCCCGTCGGCGCAGGGCCATCCGGGAACACGTGCCCAAGATGGGAGTTGCCGCGCTTCGAGCGGACCTCCGTGCGCAGCACCCCGAGCTTGTGATCCTCGCGGGTCGTCACGCGGGACGGCTCGAGCGGACGGGTGAAGCTCGGCCAGCCGGTTCCCGAGTCGAACTTGTCGAGCGACGAGAACAGCGGCTCTCCCGATACGACGTCCACGTAGATGCCCGGCTCGTGGTGATCCCAGTACTCGTTGCGAAACGGCGGCTCCGTCGCGTCGTTCTGGGTGACCTCGTACTGGAGAGGCGAGAGCCTCTTTCGCAGCTCCTCGTTTCCCGGCTCGTCGATCGAGCTCATTCCCTGACTCTCCTCGCATGAACCTGCGACGGCGGCGTCCTCGGACGCGCCCACGCGCAAGCCGACCCCGGCCAGTCCCACCCCGGCCACGATACCGAGGCATACGACACCGTAACGCACCGCCATCGAGCGTCGTCTCGTCGTTCGGAACAACACGTCGGACTCGTTCCTTTCGTCCACGCTCCGCCCTGTTTCCTGCGCCGGCCGCGATGCCTTCGCAACCCCTTGGGTGCTCGAGACCGCCCAAGGTTTCGATCGATCCTCGTTATGGATTCGATCCGAATCTGCCGCGGCGAACTTCGCGGCGGAGCGGGTTAGAATCCGGACATGACCGACGAATCGCGGATCCGGATCGGAATCTCCTCGTGTCTTCTCGGGAATCGCGTGCGCTACGACGGCGGCCACAAGCGCGACCGCTTCCTCGACGACGTCCTGGGACCGTTCGTGGAGTGGGTTCCCGTGTGCCCCGAGGTCGAAGTCGGCATGGGGATTCCGAGGGAGAGCGTCCGGCTCGTGCGCCTGGGCGACGATGTACGGATGATCGCCGAGCGCAGCGGAACGGACCACACGGAGGCGATGCGACGCTATACGAGCAAGAAGCTACACGCGCTCGCGTCGCTCGACCTGTGTGGATACGTGCTGAAGAAGGACTCCCCGAGCTGCGGCATGGAGCGGGTGCGTCTGTACGGCGAGAAGGGCCAGGCGGAGCGCCGCGGACGGGGGATGTTCGCCGCGGCCCTCCTCGAGCGCTTTCCCCATCTCCCCGTCGAGGAGGAGGGGCGGCTGGGCGACGCGGTGCTCCGCGAGAGCTTCATCGAGCGCATCTTCGCGTACCGGCGTCTGCGCGACTTCTTCCGGGGGCGCTGGACCGTAGGGGGGCTCGTCGCCTTCCACACCGCGCACAAGCTCCAGCTCATGGCCCATGCTCCGAAGGCCTACGCGGAGCTCGGCCGGCTGGTGGCGGGGGCATCCCGCATGGATCGCACGGCGCTGCGGGATCGCTATGTGGACGAGTTCATGACCGCGCTCGAGGTGAAGTGCACGCCACGGCGACACGTGAACGTGTTGCAGCACATCGCGGGCTACTTCCGCAAGGATCTGGATCCGGCGGTACGCCAGGAGATCGCGACCCTCATCGAGGACTATCGGAGTGGACTCGTGCCGCTCGTCGTCCCGCTCACCCTGATCCGCCACTACGTGCGCCGCCTCGGCGTCGCGTACCTGCAGGGGCAGCACTATCTCGAACCGCACCCCAAGGAGCTGATGCTACGCAATCACGTGTAGCACTGGATGCGGAGGGTCGCACAAGCTCCATCGAGCCTCGCGACACGCGAGTGTCACGACCGTGGACTCACCGGGTAAAGATTCCTCTGCAAGAGCGCATTCCTTCGCGTATACTCGGGCGGTCTCCGAGGGGAGCCCACATCCATGGGACGACGCGGGCGCAGCATCTTCGACGGATTCGACGGGATGTCCGGGAAGTCACCGCTCTTCGTGGCGGGCCTGCTGAGCCTGGGATACGCACTGCTCTGCGGTCTGTACATCGTGACCTCCACCGCGCTCGCGACACGGATCGCACGGAGCCAGCTGGAGCTGGCCCAGGTGGAGCAGTGGAAGGGGCTCGCCTTCGTCGGCGTCACGGCTCTGCTGTTCTTCGGATTCGCCTGGTGCGTGCTGCGGATCGTAGAGAGGCAACGCGTCGCCCTCGAGGAACAGAGCGCGGCCCTGGAGGCGGCCGAGAGGCGCATGGTCGCGGGAGATCTCGCGACCGCGATCGGGCACGACATCGCGAACGTGCTCTCCGTCTCGAACCTCCTCCTGCGGGAGCTCGACGAGACGATCGCGGAAGGGCAGTCCGTCGCGTCCGTGCGCAACGAGCTGCAGGCAACGATCGACGGGATCGCCGGCCTCTCTCGTTCCCTCCTGGATCTCGGCCGCCCCTGCGCCGATGGCCATCGGACCAACCTGGACCTCTCCGACCTCGTTCGTCGGACCGTGGCGCTCGCTCGCCGGCATCCCCGCATCCGCGCCTGCCAGGTCTTCGTGACGGCCCCGCCCTCGCTATGGATCGAGGCCGATGCGAAGCGCTTGGAGAGATCACTGCTGAATCTGCTGCTCAACGCGGCCGAGGCCACCGAGGGCTGCGGAACCATCGATGTCCGACTCTACGTGGCGGACGGACACGTCCGACTCGAGGTGCACGACGACGGCCCCGGGATTCCCAAGGACGAGCGGAAGGCCGTCTTCGACGCCTACTACACGACGAAGCCCTCGGGAGCCGGGATCGGGCTGTACTCCACGCGGCGCACCGCGGAATCCCTGGGAGGACATGCCGAGGCCCTCGATTCGGATCTGCGCGGAGCGTGCATCCGGATGTCGATTCCGGTCGAGCACGGAACATCCCCCGCCAGGGAGTGAGCCCCGGGATTCACGGGGCCTCCTCAGCGTTGCTGACCGGCGCGGATCTCGCGGGCATCTTTCCGGGGTATCCATCGCGCATCTTCGGCGAGCTTGCCCGCATCGATCTCGACCCTGGCGTCTTCGCGTAGAGCGTCGATGCGCGCGCGAAAGGCCTGTTGGCCGCGAAGGGCGCGCAGGCTCTGCTCCACGCGATCCCGCACCTCCTCGAAGGGGAGCGGCTCGTGCCGGACCTCGATCAACTCGACGAGGAAGGACGCTCCATCGCGATCGATCACGACCCGGTCTCCCTCGCGCACGAGCCCCGCCGCCTCGGGAAGGAGGCTCGCGGGCAGACGCGTCACGGGAACGGGGCCGATCGTCTCGCCGCTGGCTCCATCGACGGGGTTCGTCGGCTCTGCGGGAGCGAATGCCGTCGTATCGTCGCCCGTTGCGAGCGCGCTGCGGCGCAAACGGACGCGCAGCTCACCGTAGCGCTGCCGGGTCGCGCGATGGTGCTCGCGCAGGTCCTCCTCCGTGAGCTCGATCTCCGCAGATAGGCTACGCGCGAGGGCATCGCGCAGGATGGCCTCTTCGCGTACCGCGGCCTCGCGTCGTGCCCGTTCGAGCTCGGCGCGCACGGCAGGATCGGCATCGAGCCCGCGCCCGTGCGCCTCGCGCGCGGCGAGGTGGCGGATCACCACGGCATCGACGGCGCGTCTGCGCGCACCCTCGGATTGCGCGGACAGACTCCGCGGAAGGATTCCGAGCACCTCCTCCATCGAGATCGCATGGCCATCGATGCGAGCCACGATCTCGTCCGCGGGGATCGTCGTCCCACTCGCGGCCGCAGCGGCGCGATCTGCGGTTCCCCCGCACGCAGACGAAAGCATTGCCGGCAGAACGAGCCAGAGTGCGGCGATGGATGGCAGGCGGCGTGAATCGCCCTCTCGAGCGCCCATCACGGACGGGGCCTCGTGTCGAGCACCTCGACGGAGGCGAGCGGTCCTCCGCGGGAGCCGGGCTCACCGCCCACGATCATGCGCGGGTGGAAGACGTTGTGGCGGTTCGTTCCACCGATGACCCAGATCCGACCGTCCGGCGTCGCCACCATCGCGTGCCCCTGTCGCTCCACGCGAAGCTTCGGCCCCATCGACCACGAGTCGGTTCGCGGGTCGTACACCTGCACGATCCGCTCTCCCTTCACTCGGGACACGGATCGACTCCCACCCACCACGTAGATCCGGCCGTCTGCGCCGAGCGCGGCGCGGGACGCTTCGATCGCCACGGGCATCGATGCGCGCGGCGACCATTCGTTCGTCGTTGGATCCCAGGCTTCGACCGAATCGAGCATCGCGGTGCCCATCTCGCGGTCCGAGCGCGCGATGAACTCCTCGTAGCTCTCGCCGGGCTCCTGGGTCGACATACCCGTGTGTCCGTAGCCCCCGAACACGTAGAGCCGCCCCTCCGCACCGAAGGCCGCGGAGAAGTGCTGGCGCCCCTGCTGCATGGGAGCGATCTCCTCCCAGCGATGGGCCGCGGGATCGTAGACCTCGACCTCGCGGAGCACGCGGCTCCTCCTCTTCGGGGACCGGTCTCCCATGGGTAGGCCGATGCCCCCGATCAAGTAGAGCCGGCCCGCGCGATCGGTCGCCGTCGCCGCGACCTTCCGCGAGTAGAGGTAGGTGGGGCCCGAGGTCGTCCTCGTCGTCTGATGCCAGGTCGGTCCCATGGGCTGATCCCAGGCGCCCGCCGCGGGATCGAAGAAGACGACGCCGCGACCGCCGAACCAGTACAGGCGACCCGCCAGCCCCGCGCCGCCGCAGGGGATCTCGTGAGGGACCTCGCGGCTCATGATGTCATCCACCTCGTAGTGGAGGACGCGACCGTCGGCCTTCTTCTCCCCCGCCCGATAGCGGATCGTGAACTGGAAGGGCGGCACCGGAGGCCCCGTCACCCATTCGTCCCGCCGCGGGTCGTAGATCACGAGCGAGCGCTCGCCCTTCCCGTACTGACGGCGGGGTCTCGCCTGCTCGTCCCAGACATAGCCACCGAAGGCGTAGATCCGCCCGTCCCCTCCCACGCCCGCGACGTGGAACCAGCGTGGCGCGGGCATGGGAGCGACCTCCTGCCAGCCTCCTCGGGCATCCGCGCACGCGAGAAGCCCCAGGAGCAGCGCCCCGCCGATTGCATCGCGCACCTTCATGCTCCGCCTCCTCGCCACGAGCCGTCTCATCTCTCGGGTAGACCGAAGTCGCCCTGCGGCTCCTCCGGAACCTCGCGATCCTCGTCCGTGATCGTGGGGAGCAGGATCTGGACCTTCTTCGTCTCCGTTTCGGGCCGGCCTGCGACGCGAACGGGGATATCGAACTTCCCAATGAGCTTCATGCGCTCGTCTTTGTCATTGGATTCGAGTGAGTTCCCCGACACACTCACCGCCTCCGTGACCTCGAACGAGTCCGGATCCGCACCGTACTCGATGTGCCACTCGTCGTTTCCGTCCTGGCGATAGATCACCAACGCCACGCCGGTGATCTTCCCGTGGGGAACGTTGTACGCGATCTCTGCCTCGACCTCGAATCTCTCCGGACCTCCCGTCGACACCGGCGGCAGGGTCGCCTTGCGCACGATGGTTCCCACCACCCAGTCGCTCAAGACGGGGAAGATGTCGGTCCCTG
>CAZOTO010000012.1:0-45302 GCA_964582775.1 uncultured Myxococcales bacterium | reverse complement strand
CCGCTCGAGGGAGTCCGGGTCGTCGAGATCGGCGTGTGGGTCGCGGGGCCCGCGACCGCCGGAATCCTCGCCGACTGGGGCGCGGACGTGATCAAGATCGAGCCCCCGCAGGTGGGCGATCCCGCGCGAAGCTTCGGTGGCATCCTCGGCGGCGATCTGCCGTACAACCCGCCGTTCGAGATGGACAACCGCGGCAAGCGCAGTGTCGCGATCGATCTCTCGCACGACGAAGGGCGCGCGCTCGCGCTCGATCTCATCGACGGAGCCGATGTGCTCGTCACCAACGTGCGACTCGCGGCGCTTCGCCGGCTCGGCCTCGGGCCCGAGGCGATCCTCGAGCGCTGTCCCCGTCTGGTGTACGCCGCGCTCACCGGCTACGGCCTGCACGGCCCCGATGCGGATCGCGCGGCCTACGACATCGCGGGGTTCTGGGCGCGCGGCGGCATCGCCGGTGCGCTCATGCCCCCGGGCGGACCGCCGCCCTTCCAGCGCGGAGGTATGGGCGATCACAGCACGGCGATCGCCATGGCGGGGGCGATCTCGGCGGGGCTCTTCGCGCGTGAGCGCACGGGGCGCGGGCAGCTCGTGTCGACGTCGCTGCTGCGCATGGGCATCTACACGCTCTCCTTCGATCTCGCGGTGGCGCTGCGCTACGGCGTCACGATCGCCGGTGCGGACCGCGCGGCGATGGGAAACCCCACGATCAACTCCTACCGCGATCGCGATGGCCGCTGGTTCTGGCTGGTGGGGCTAGAGGCGGAGCGGCACTGGCCGCCGCTCGCACGCGTGGTCGGACACGCGGAGTGGATCGACGACGCGCGCTTCGCCACGCCCGTGGCGCGCTTCCAGAATGCGCGCGAGCTCGTCGCTCTGCTCGATGCCGTGTTCGCCACGAAGACCCTCGACGAATGGAGGGAGCTCTTCGCCCGCGAAGAGGACCTGTGGTGGGCGCCCGTGCAGAGCCTCGACGATCTGCTTGCCGATCCGCAGGCGCGCGCGGCGGGCGGATGGGTCGAGGTTCCCGATGGCGAGTCGACCACGACGCTTCCGGCGACGCCTGCGGACTTCGCAGGAACGCCGTGGCATCCGCGTCGCATGGCCCCGGGCCACGGCGAGCACACGGACGAGATCCTGCGCGAGCTCGGTGTCGATGCGGATGCGCTCGCGCGGCTGCGCAGCGACGGTGTGATCGCATGAACTCCGCGATGAGGAGGGAAGCCCCTTGACGAGTCCCGACGATCTGCGCAAGAGCTGGCGCGAGCTGCTCGCGACGCTGCAGGAGATCGACGATCGCTACCTCGGCCCCGAGCGCCACGTGACGAGCGCCGACGACATCGCCGATGGCCAGCGCCTGGTGCTCCACGTCCTGCAGTCCGCAGTGGATCTCCACCTGGAATCCGACCCGGATCGCCCGCAGCTCCTGCGCCTGCTCTCGCCCCGCCGCAAGCACACCGGTGACAACCCCGACGTCGTCTACTACCACGCGATGATCAACGCCGAGCACGATCTCGTGATCCGCGGCAAGCGGGCGGGCGAGACGTATCTCTCGTTCACCGTGTACGGAAGTCGCGACGGCGTGTGGAGCGAGAGCATTGACGCCGAGATCTGCGATCGCGAGATGCAGTTCGCCCCCGATGGGAGCTACGAGATCCACCTCGGCCGCACGCCGAGGCCGGGCAACTGGCTTCGTCTCGCTCCCCATAGCTTCCATGTGGTCTCGCGCCACTACTACGCGGAGCCCGTGCCGGCGAGCGCCGAAATCGTGCCGCGCGCGAGGCCCGTGCTCGAACGCGTGGACCGTGGCGAGCCGCTCCCGCGCAAGGATGCGGCGGCGATCCACGCCGCGCTCGGTCGCATGAATCGCTACCTGCGCTCCATGACGATCGAGAAGATGGCGATCGGCGGCACGCGCATGCCCGAGTGGTTCTCGCGCGTGCCGAACACGATCGGCCCGCCGAGGCTCTGGGAGCAGGAATCCGACGGCGGAGGCAATGGCACTGCGAACGTCGCCTATGCGGCCGGCTTCTTCTCCCTCGAGCCCGGTCGCGCACTCGTGATCGAGGGGCGCATGCCCGCGTGCGTCTACGCGAGCGTCGTGCTCACGAATCGCTACCTGCAATCGCTCGACTACCGCGAGCGCCGCGTCTGCCTCAACCACGACAGCATGCAGAGGGACTCCGAGGGCCGGTTCCGCGTGGTCGTCGCCGCAGAGGATCCCGGTGTGCCGAACTGGCTGCACACGGAGGGGCGCTCCCACGGCGTCGTGTACTGGCGCTTCATGCTCCCCGAGGGTGAGATCGAGCCGATGACGTGCCGCGTGGTCGATGTGGGCGAGCTGCGCGACGAGAGGAGCGCATGATGGACACGCAGCTGGATTGGGTGCGGCGTATGAACTACCTGGGCAGTGCCGTCGGCGGCGCCCGTCGCCTGGTGGGCCTGGATGCGGACGAGATGATCGAGCAGGCGATCGCGAGCACGGGCCTTCGCGACTTCGGCGAGCCGGAATGGGAGGAGCCCTATCGCGTCCTCGTGGCGTCGCTCGAGAAGGACGTGGATCTGCACACGCTGGGCCGCTTGCTCACGCGCACCGAGATCCTGCGTTCGCTGCGAAACCGCCTGCTCGTGACCGACGCGCATGCCCGCCAGCCCGAGATCGGACGCGAGCGCATCGACTCGCCGGTCGTCATCGCCGGACAGGGGCGCACGGGGACGTCGATCCTGTTCGAGCTCCTCGCGCTCGATCCCAACAACCGCGCGCCGCTCGGTTGGGAGGCGGCGAGCCCCGTGGAGCCGGCGCCGCACATGGTCACCGACGGCATCGGACGCGCCGAGATCGCGCAGACGAACAACGAGCTGTGGGACGACATCGAGCCCGGGATCAAGGCCGCACACGAGCACCGCTGGGATCTCCCCGTCGAGTGCATCCGCTTCATGGACAGCGACTTCACCTCGGACTGGTGGGTGATGCTCTACGCTGCGTGGGACTGGATCCGCTGGCGCATCGAGCACCCGTCCGACTCCGCCTACCGCTGGCACAAGAAGGTGATGCAGCTCCTGCAGCACGGCGGCGACGGACGCCGCTGGCTGCTGAAGTCGCCGGCGCATCTCGGCGCGCTCGACAAGCTTCTCGTGCAGTATCCGGATCTTCGCATCGTGCACACGCACCGCGATCCCGTGAAGAGCGTTCCCTCGACGGTGAGCCTGTCGGGAATGATGCGCGCGAGCCGCGCGAACGGCGTCGATACGAAGGTGCTCGCACAGATGGTCTGCATCGGCTATGCGGGAAGCCTGCGCAAGGGGATCGACGAGCGGGAGAGCGGCGCGATCCCTGCGGCGCAGATCGTCGACGTGCACTTCCAGGACCTGATGAAGGATCCCGTGGGCACGGTGGAGAAGATGTACGGCGGACTCGGACTTGCGTTCGAGGGGCGCTTCGCGGATGCGATCCGTGACTACCTGCACGCGAAGCCCCGGCACAGCTTCGGCAAGCACGAGTACCGTGCCGAGGACTACGGTCTCACGAACGAGGGCATCCGCGACACCTTCCGCTTCTACACGGATCACTACGGAATCGCATTGGAGGCATGATGGGTCTCGGCCCGCACACGGCCGGCGAGGGCGGTTCCCGCATCACGTCGGGGCGGATCGAACCGAGGGGATGGATTCGCGCGGGAGAGGGATCTCGCGCCGTGTCCGAATACGCCCGTGGGGATGACGGCGTCGTCATCCCCACGGGTTCGTTCGACTCGATCGTGTGCGGTGTCGCTAGTAGCGGAGCTCGATGCCCATGAGGCCGCCGTACTGCAAGCCTCCATCCACCTCGGTGCGATAATCGAATCCGAAGGCCGATTCGCCGCTCACGGATACGTCTCGCATCCACTGCGCTTCGCCTCGGACGAACAGCTGGACCGCCGACGATTGGGCGAAGGCGAGCGCGATCGGGATGCCGAACTCGATCGCCGCATAGGGCCCCACGACGGTCCGCTTCCTGCTGAAGCGGTTGTAGGGCCCGCCTCCACCACTCTCGTCGCTGAAGGCCTCGATCGAGAGTCGCGTCGCGTGTGCTCCCGCCAGGACGGACATGAGAAGCCGCTCCGACAGGTTGAACATGCGGCCGACGGCGAGCCGCATGGCCCAGCGCTCCCGTAGGAGCCCTCCCGAATCGAGGCCGGGAGTGGGGTGGGCATCGATGAAGCGGAGCGAATCCCGATCGCCGAAGTAGTGGAGGTAGCTCGCGGCGAGAAACAGCCCCATGCCTTGCAGCCTCTCGCATGCGTCCAGGTAGTAACGGCCCTCGATACCGACCATCGGAAACCCTCGATCGAGGCCGTCGCCATCGTCGATGCCGAGCGCGCTCGAAGAGAAGTCGAGGTCGTCGTACGGCATTCGCTTCGCGCCGCCAAGGAAGCCGATGCCGAAGTGCGGCGTGGTCCCGAGAGAGGACGGCTGCCGGCCCGAGGCAACGGTACGAGTCGCGCTGTCGACGCGGAACACGTTCTCGGAGCCATCCCTCAGGGTGATGGGCTGCCGTATGTCGGCTTTGCCCGGCTGGCGGATGACGAGCGTGTAGCTTCCCGCGCTCGCGTCCTTCCACCACCAGATTCCTGCACGCGGATCGCTGTCCTCGTCTTCCTTTACGGCCTGGCCCTGATCGTCGAGAAGCTGCAGCGTCGTCTCGCCGATCGCCTGGCCGGTGACGTTCACCTGCGCGGTGGCGACGGCGTGAGCGTCGTTGGTCGTGAGCAGCGACATCGCCGTGACCACGGCGAGTGAGACGCACAGATGACGGAGTACCCTCAGCATGTAGACCCCCCTCTTGCAGCACTGAGTTTTGGGCGTGTGTGCCCAGTCTGGAATGGCCGGCGACGATAGCCACTGCGCGTTGGGCGCGCCAACGGCCTGCCGGTGCCTCCTCGTTCGGTTGGGGCGTGAATATTCTTTCCCTGTGTGTCGAGACCTGTCAGAATCGCGCGTCTCGTTCGGGGGGTGAGTCGTGAGCAAGAGCATCGTCTGTCGCCTGGGGCAGTGGGGTATCGTGATCGTGCTCGGCTGGGCCGTTCTGGCGGGCATGGGCACCGCAGCGGAGCCCGCGCGCAGGGGGCCGCCCGTTCCGTCCAGCAACGCCGACCTCGAGGCGATCCTGGAAACTGCAAAAGCGTACCAGGCGCTCGAATGCATCTGCCCGGAGATGGACTGCAGCCGTGCGCGCGAGGTGCTGCAGGGGATGGCCGATCTGGCGGGTCATCTGGAAGCGATGGTTCGCTCGCTCGAGGATGCCAACGCGGACGCCATGGCGCATTTCCAGTCGGTTGCGGCGCAAGGCATGCAGTCGAACGAGCAGCTCGGCCGGACGATCCTCGCGCTCGGTGTCCAGGAATACCTGCACGACCTGGGAAGTCTGCTGCTCGACATCGCGAGCGTGTCGTCCTTCTTCGAGGAGGTGCTCGAGGACCCGAGCAAGCTCGCGAGCAAGAGCCCCGCACAGATCCTCGAGAACGTGGACAAGTTCTACGAGGCCGTGAAGGACTACGAGAGCGGGGTGACGACGCTCGCCGGCAGTCTCGCCGGGCAGGAGATCGACGGTCCGGTGGGTGATCTCACGCCGGACGTGCTCGGCTTCGAGGGCGGCGAGCTCAACGATCACAAGAGCACGCTCTCCGACGTCGCCTCCATCCTGAAGGACGTGCACGAGAAGGGCGGCGACGTGCGCGAGGCGCTGAAGAAGCCCAATGGACCGGGGGCCGCGCTCGGTCAGATCGCAGGCCGCTACCTGAAGGCCTACTCGTCGGGCCTGATGCAGGAGCGAAGGGAGGCGATTGCGGAGCTCGAGCGCTCGCTGGCTGCGTCGGACCTCACGCAGGCGCAATCGTTTCGCGAGCTGCAGAAGGTCCAGAATCGCCGCTTTGCCGCCGAGGATGCGCTCGCGGCGGTCCGCGCGGCACTGCAGTCCTTCGGTGCTTGCGTGGCGAAGGCTTGTGGACAGATGAGCCTCACGCGTCCGCAGATCCCGAGCTTCGAGCGGACGTATCAAGGCAGGGTCCACAAGAGCTGGGGCGAGGCGCTGCAGTACTTCAATGACGAGATTCCCAAGCTCCATGCGCGGCTCGAGCCCATGCCCGAGATCGAGGAGCGGGTGCCGTGCACACCCGTAGACTCGGACACGACGGGGGTGGGTTTCCTGCCGAGTCCTGTCGGAGTGATCGGCTTCGATACCCCCGTGTGGTGCAACTTCGGGGGCGGATCGACGCCCGTTCCGGTGCCCGGCGAGCCCGGCACCACACCGCCGGGAGGTCCCGTCACGACGACACCGGGCGGTGTTCCGACGCTCCCGGGCGGAGTACCCACGACACCGGGCGGAACGCCGACGACACCGGGCGGAACGCCCGAGATTCCCGGAGGGCCGCCTACGGCTCCGCCGGGGCCGGGAACGACGGAGCATCCGCCGACGACACCACCGTCGACGCCCGGAGAGCCCACGGATGGGCCGCCCACCGCACCGCCCGTGGTCGTGAAGGCGACGAGGACCGCCATCGCTGCGGGCGCCCAGGCGCAGGCCGTGCAGGGTGCACTGCTCAAGCTCGAGATCCCTTCGCCCGCGCTTCCCATTGCGGGGAACACGCCGACGGATGTGGGATTCGACGAGTCCCCGGCCCAGGCCGTCACCGGCGCCGACGGGACCGCCAGGCTCGATTCCCCGGCGGGCGGCGATGCCGCGCCGGCCGAGGTGAGCGTCGATCTCACGCCCCAGTCGAGCAAGATGGTGACGCTCGGCGGCGACGATCCGAGTGCGGCCCTGCATCCCGACCTGCATCCGTACTGGGTGCGATCGTTCCTGCTCGACGGCATGGTGGTCGCCGTCCTGTTCTACCCCGAGGAAGCCGAGGCGACGATCGGCCGGCTGATCTCGGAGTCACCCAACGTGGTGCACTCCGAGACGAACTACTGCCGCGAGAAGGAGGAAGGACCCAACGATCCCTACTTCGCGTCGAGCGGATCGTGGGGGCAGGCATACGCCGATCAGTGGAGCCTTCATCGGGTTGGATTCACGCCGGGTGCCGATTCCGCATGGAACGAGCCCGGTGGAAGAAACTCTCCCGTCATCGTGGCGGTGATCGACTCGGGCCTCGACTGGAACCACAAGGATCTCTCCTGGGACAACATCTGGCGCAATCCCGGGGAGATCCCCGACAACGGCCGTGACGACGACGGAAATGGGTATGTGGACGATGCGATCGGTTGGGACTTCTTCTCGGGAACGAACAAGCCGTGGGACTACGACGGGCACGGCACATTCGTGACCGGGCTCATTGCGGCGCGCCGCGACAACGGCGTGGGGATTGCGGGCATCGATCCCAACGCGAAGATCATGGTGCTCAAAGCCCTGAACAGCTTCGGGCACACGCGCGCCTCGTTCATTGCCGAGGCCGTTCTCTATGCAGCCAACCACGGAGCGCGGGTGATCAATCTCTCCGTGGGCGGCAAGAAGACGACGCGCGCAGAGCAGAAGGCGATCGCGTATGCGGTCTCGAAGGGCGTGGTCGTCGTGGTGGCCGCTGGAAACGAGGGGGTCGACGTCGAGGATTTCGGTCCCGCCTCGTTCGATACGGTGGTGACCGTGGCCGCCACCGATGCCACCGATCGGCGTGCTCCCTTCTCGAACTGGGGCCGAGGCATCGATCTGGCTGCGCCGGGAGTCGACATCCTGTCGCTGCGCGCACGGCGCACGGATCTGATGCGCGACCTTCCCGGAACCGAGTACACACCCGGCTCCGCGTTCGTCGGCACCGATCATCGCTACTACCGCACCTCGGGGACGTCCTTCGCCGCACCGATCGTCGCGGGAACGGCCTCGCTCCTGTTCTCTCGCAATCCGGACCTCACCGCCGAGCAGGTGGTGCGCATGCTGCTCCACTCCGCGAAGGACATCGAGACTCCGGGCCGAGACCAGCTCACGGGCTACGGATTGCTCGATGCGCGGGCGGCGCTCGTGGCCGATCCGGACTTCTTCCTCACGGCGGAGATCACGGGAGTGGCTGCGGCGCAGCGCGACGGCGCCACGGTGGTCGAGGTGAACGGAACGCTCGACGGGAGCTCCCTCGCGCGCGGCTGGCTCGAGATCGGTGCGGGCGAGGCGCCGACCGCATGGAAGAAGGTGGGGAGCGAGCTCCGGCAAGGCGTCGAGGCGGGTGTGCTCGGGGCGATTCCCGCGAGCGAGTTTGCCGGCTCGAAGGTGTGGACGATCCGCGCCGTCGGTGAGGACGCGAGCGGGAAGCGACGAGAGGCCTGGTTCCGCCTGAACCTGGGCTGAGATGCGAGTTGCAGGCGGCCCCGGGGCCGGGGCTATCGTGCCGGTGGGCGTGGCCATCGCGCCGAAGGAGCGATCCTCATGACCCCACGACGAGAGCTCACCCTCTGCCGCTCGTGCGGCGCGATCTGTCCGCTGCGCATCGACTTCGAAGGGGATCGACCCGTGGCCGTGCACGGCGTGAAGGACGATCCTGCGTACTTCGGCTACTCGTGCCTCAAGGGGCGGAACATCGTCGCGTATCACCAGTCCGAGGGGCGCGTGCTGCACTCGCTCCGGCGCGATGCGCGCGGTCGGTTTCGGCGCATCGGCATGGAGGATGCGTGCCGCGACATCGGTGCGAGCCTTCAGCGCATCCTCGATGAACACGGGCCGCGCGCGGTGGCGGGCTACGTCGGAACCTTCGGCTACGTGAACGTGCCCACGCGCGCCTTCGCGCAGGCCTTCTTCCGCGCGATCGGAAGTCCCATGCTCTTCGAGACCGCGAACATCGATCAGCCGGGGAAGGGTGCGGGCGAATTCCTGCACGGCCCGTGGCTCGCCGGTCCGATCACACACGAGGACTGGGATGCCGCGATCCTCGTCGGCAACAACCCGCTCGTGTCCATCAACGGCGGGCTCGGCGTGAACCCCGCGCGGGTGCTGCACCGCATGAAGAAGCGCGGCACGAAGCTCGTCGTGATCGATCCCCGGCGGAGCGAGACCGCGGAGCACGCCGACGTGTTCCTGCAGGGCAAGCCCGGTGAGGACCCCGTGATCCTCGCGGGGATCGTGCGCATCTTGCTCGCGGAGGGTCTGTATGACCGCGAGTTCGTCGCGGCCGAGGCGAACCACCTCGACGAGCTGCGCCGTGCGGTGGCGCCGTTCACGCCGGCGTTCGTCGAGCGACGCGCAGGTGTGTCGGCTGCGGATCTCGTCGCCGCGGCGCGCCTGTTCGGCCATGCAGGGCGCGGCGTGGCACACGCGGGCACCGGCGCGAACATGTCCGGCTGGCCCACGCTCGTCGAGTACCTGGTGCGCGTGCTCACGACGCTGCGCGGGGGGTGGCTGCGCGCGGGCGAGGTGCAGCGCAACCCGGGCGTCTTCGTGAACCGGCCGCCGGCGATCGCCGCCTCGGTCGGTCCGCTGCCCGTGCGCGGCTTCGGCGAGAAGCTTCGCGCGCGCGGCCTCGAGCAGTGCCCCTCGGGACTTCCCACCGCGGGCCTCATCGACGAGATCCTCACGCCCGGAGAAGGGCAGGTGCGCGCGCTGCTCGTGTTCGGTGGCAATCCCATGATGGCGTGGCCCGATCAGCTCGCGGCGCATCGAGCGCTGCGCTCGCTCGATCTGCTCGTGTGCATCGATCCGCGCATGTCCGAGACGGCACGGCTCGCGCACTACGTGCTCGCGCCCAAGCTCGCGCTCGAGACGCATGGCACGTCGGCGATGGTCGAGATGTTCGGACATACCGCGGGTCCCGGCTGGGGCTTCGTCGAGCCGTACGGGGCGCTCGCGCGACCCGTGCTCGATCCGCCGCCGGACTCCGAGGTCTGGGACGACTGGGAGATCCTGCACGAGATCGCGCGCGCGATGGGTCGCACGCTGCGGGTCGCCTCGTACAGCCATTTGGAGCCGAACCAGGCGCTCGCGGCGGGAAGCGACATCGATCGCGACCGACGGCCCGATCCCGAGTCCATGCTCGCGATGCTCTTCGCGGGCTCGCCCGTGCCGTTTCGCGAGATCCTCGACGCGACCGCGGCCGGCGGCGTGGTCGGCCGCATCTTCCCGCGTCCCGAGGTGCGCGCGCTGCCGAAGCCCGAGGGGTGGACGAACCGCTTCGACATCGGCCATCCCGAGGGAATGGCCGAGCTCGAGCGGATCGCGTCGGGCTTCACCTTCGAGCTCGATCAGGATTCTGTGTATCCGATGCGGCTCGTGAGCCGGCGCATGCACGAGATGCACAACTCGAGCTGGCACGAGACGAAGGCGCTGCAGCGCACGTGGGCCTACAACCCGGCATTCATGAATCCCGAGGACATGGCGCAGCTCTGCATCCACGGCGGCGATGCGATCACGATCACCTCCGCGCGTGCATCCATTCGCGCGATCGCGCAGGAAGAGGAGGGCGTGCGCCGCGGATGCGTGTCGATGGCCTACGGCTTCGGCAGCAACCCCGGCGAGCCCGAGGATCCCGCGGTGCACGGCGCGTGCACCGGACGCCTGGTGAGCTACGACCGCGACTTCGATCCGCTCTCGGGAATCCCCCGCATGAGCGGGATTCCCGTGCGGGTGACGCCGGAGCTCTCGGCGATCGCCCGCTCGACACCGGCGATCAGCTGATCCACCAGCGCGGTGTAGAGCGCATCGAAGCGCCGGGTGGCGATGTAGGGAACGAAGTGCTCGATCGGCGCCCGCTCCCCGGGCTCGAGCGACGCGAGCGCGGCGGCGAGCTGTACCTCGGGGGTCTCGCCCACCGCGAGCTGCGTCGCGCCGACGTCGAGGAGCACGAAGCCGATCGCGCTCCAGATCATGCCTTGGGCCGCCTCGACCGCGCGGCGATCGTCGAGACCGGCGTCGACCAGGATCCGGGCCACGGCGCCGCAGGTGCGCAGCAGCAGCGGCGAGCCGAACTGCTTGCGGCGCGCGAACTCCAACACCTCGGGAATCTCGAGGAGCTGATCGCGCATCGAGTGCATCCAGCCGCGTAGCCGCTCCGGCCAAGGTTCCTTGGACCCGAGCTGCAGGTCGATGCGCTCGAAGAACAGCAGCGCGATTCCTTCTAGAAGGTCGTCCTTGTCGCGGACGTGCTTGTACAGCGACATCGGCCCGGTGCCGAGCTCGTCGGCGACCGCGCGCATCGTCAGTCCCTTGCGCCCCTCGCGCTGCACGAGGCGCAGGCCGGTCTCGAGGATCAGCTCCCGGGAGAAGCTCCCTCGGCGGCCTCGTCCTCTTCGTCTCGTCTTCGTCGTTCGCGCCATCCTCCGCTTGCCTCTCGAAAGGGTACAATGTACCCTTCTATGTACTCGATGTCGTACCTCAACCCTTGGACCCCAACTGTACCGCACGACGTCGTACCGCACGAAGTGGCCCGCGCGACGCGCGCGGCTTCGAGGATGACTGCGAACGCTTCGAGATCCGGCGAGGCACACGAGAGGAGTAGGGGATGACGGACAGGCGGCTCGAGGGAAAGAACGCTCTGGTCACGGGTGGGGGCTCTGGCGTCGGGCTGGGGATCTCGCGCAGGCTCCTGCAGAGCGGAGCGAGGGTGACGATCGCCGCGCGTCGCAAGGATGTCCTGGAGACGGCCGCCGAGATGCTGCGCGCGGAGATCCCTGGGGCGACGGTGACGACCGCTGTCTCCGACGTCCTGGTCGAGGAGCAGGTCCAGTCCGCTGTCGAGGCCGCGACCGCCGGCTCTGGTCGGCTCGATGTGGCGGTCGCCAATGCCGGCAGCGGCGCATTGGCGCCGTTCCTCGAGGCGAGCATCGACGCCTGGCGCTACGCGTGCAACCTCAATGTGATCGCGAACGCCATGCTCTTCAAGCACGCCGGCCGCGCCATGAAGCAGCACGGAGGCAGCATCGTGGCGATCTCTTCCGTGCAGGGCTCGGTGATCGCTCGCTACATGGCGCCCTACACGGTTACCAAGGCGGCGCTCGAGTGGCTCGCGCGCTGTGCCGCGCTCGAGCTGGCGCCCCACCGCATCCGGGTGAATGCCATCCAGGTTGGCTACGTGCCGTCCGAGGGGACCTCGATGGCCTTCGATGAAACGGACGTCGGGAGGCTGATCGAGCTCACGCCCCTCGGCAGGGCAGGGACCGGCGAGGAGGTGGGGGAAGCCATCGTCTACCTCTCTGCCGACTCGGGCTCCTGGGTGACGGGACAGGTGTTTGCCGTCGATGGCGGCATGACGCTGCCGGAGGGGCCGGAGTACGAGAGGCTTTGCCGCCGGGCTCTGGGGGATGCGCTGATGGATCGCTGTCAGGCTCCCGCGAGGAGCTCCGTCTGATTCGGCAGTCCGTGCAAGACGCAGCTCGGCCGAGTAGGCCGACGACAGACCCGGAAGCGAGAAAAGGAGATCGAGATGAGTGACGGCACCCCGACGCCCTCCGTGAGTGAGAGGGCCTTCCAGAAGTTCCTCGAGGATCTGTTCGAGGCGGCTCGCACGATCACGGGCCCGCTGGGCGCGAAGGACGCGCGCGAGCGCGCGGAGGGATTTCGACATCTGACGCGCCTCGTGTCGGTCTGGCTCGAGAGCCTGCTCGAGCGTGGCTCGCGCGAGCACCCCAGCTTCACGCGCTGGATCAATCCCACGCGCAAGCTTTTGGGCGACAATCCGCACACGATCTACGACGCCGCACAGATCGACCCCGAGCGCAGCTATCGCATCGCCGGCCGGCGCGGCGGCTCCACGTACCTGGGCTTCTGCGTCTACGGAACCAGCGAGACCGGAAACCGGCGCATCACTGGAAACCTCGACGACAGCGAGATGAAGGTCGAAGCCGACGGGAGCTTCGAGCTTCATCTCGCAAAGGAGCGCCCCGCCGGTGTGAAGAACTGGCTCGCGCTCGCGCCCGACAGCACCGACGTCATGGTCCGGCAGTACTTCCTCGACCCCGAGCACGAGGTGCAGGCGACCTACTGCATCGAGTCCGTGCCGATGCCCCCGCCGCCCGTTCCCTTGACCGAGGAGGCACTTGCCGCACAGCTCGCCACGGTCGGGCGCTTCGTGCGAGAGACGATGCAGGTCGAGACTACGATCGGCGCGCTCGCCGCGCGGTCGACGCCGCACCTGCTCCGCCATGGGGATCAATACGAGAAGAGGGCGGAGGAGGACGAAGGCGCGCCCATCGACTTCACGTGGATCGCAAAGGCGATGCCGACCACGGCCATCCTCTACACGGGAAGCTGGGTGGACGACCTCGGGGACGACGAGGTGATGATCGTTCGCGGGCGTCCGCCGCGTGCGCGCTACTGGTCGATCCACATCCTGACGCGTTGGATGGAGTCTCCCGATTACCGCCACCACCAGGTCATCTTCACGCCCCAGAACATCGCGCTCGAGAGTGACGGATCCTTCGAGGTCGCGATCGCGCACCGCGATCCCGGCGGGCGCAACTGGCTCGAGACTACGGGGATCCGAAGCTTCAACATCGCCGTTCGTGCGCTGAAGTCCGAGGACGAGAAGCTCCAGATCACGTTCAGCCGCGAGAAGCTGTCTGCCGCTCGTCGAGGCGCATGACTCGAATCGAGCACGCGCGAGGCGTTCGAAGAAGCTACGACCGCGACTTCGATCCGCTCTCGGGAATCCCCCGCATGAGCGGGATTCCCGTGCGGGTGACGCCGGAACGAAATAGGTAGTTGACTAGCTATCTCCCGTCATGGATGATTGCCGCGTGAACGCGGGGCGCGAAGAGCAACGGCGCCGCGCGAAGGAGCCATCGATGACCTACAAGGTGATCCAGTGGACGACGGGCGGAGTGGGGCGCGATGCGGTGGCGGGGATCCTGCAGCACCCCGAACTCGAGCTGGTCGGGGCCTACGCCTACAGCAAGGAGAAGGTCGGAAAGGATCTCGGCGAGCTGTGCGAGATGAGCCCGCTCGGGATCATCGCGACCGATGACATCGACGCGCTCCTGGCACTCGGTGCCGACTGCGTGAACTACGTCCCCCAGTGGCCGGTGGTCGACGACCTGGTGCGGATCCTCGAGTCGGGGACGAACGTGGTGACGGCCGCAAGCTGGATCACCGGGCACAAGCTCGATGCCGAGTTCCCCCATCCCTCGGGCAAGAAGCCGACGCAGCTGATCCGCGAGGCGTGCGAGCGGGGCAAGAGCACGATCTACGGCAGCGGGATGAGTCCGGGGCTCGCGAACGTCGTCGGACTGGTGAGCAGCGGCTCGGTGACGCACGTGGACCACATCACCGTGACCGAATCCGTCGACGTCTCGTCCCACCACTCCGTGGGAACGTGGGAGAGCGTCGGCTATGGGCTCCCGGGAGATCATCCCGACGTGCCCCACCTGATGCGCACCGGGACGTCGGTCTTCGCCGATGCGCTGCACATGATGGCGGATGCGCTGGGCGTGAAGATCGAGGACGTGCGCTTCGAGAACCAGGTCGGCGTCGCCACCGAGGACACCGACTTCGGTTGGTGGAAGATCCGCAAGGGCTGCGTCGCCTCGCAGTTCACGCGCTGGATCGGCATCGTGAACGGAAAGCCGGCGATCGAGCAGCACCTGGTCTACCAGATGGGCTTCAAGACGGATCCGTGCTTCAAGGTCGAGCACGGCTACGTGGTCGAGATCAAGGGCTACCCCGACATCAAGGTGAAGTACGCGATCTATCCGCCGCGGGGAACGAAGCTCCAGGGCAACCCGCGCGAGTACCAGCGCATCGGCATGACGCTCACGGGCATGCCGCTGGTGAATGCGATCCCCGAGGTCTGCAAGGCGAGGCCGGGCATCCTCACCTCCGCCGATCTGCCGATCCGCGCCTTCACGGCGCCGCTGCGTTGGAGCTGAGCTCCCGCGCAGCGCGCCCCTTCGCTACGGGCGGTAGATGCGCGCGACGAGGCGCTCCTGCCAGGCGAGCGGAAGGCGAGCGAAGCACGCCGAGGCGATCGAATCGCGGCCGATGAAGTACTGGCGTCGGGCGCGCTGCGCGCTCACTGCGCGCACGACCACGCGCGCGGCCCGATCGGCGCTGCTGCCGCGCTGGCGTGCGCTGTGCTCGCCGAAGCGCGCGAGCAGCGGCGCGTAGCTCGCGACCGCCCACGCGGGCATGCGCGCGAGCACGGGGGCGACCGCCGAGCGCGTCGTCTCGCTCATCCGCGTGTGCACGAAGCCCGGGTTCACCATGCCGACGTCGATGGGATCGCCGCGCAGGGCGAGCTCTTGGCGCAGGCTGCGGCAGATCGCCTCGAGGCCCCACTTGCAGGCCATGTATGCGCCGAGGAACGGATAGATGGGCGAGGGCACGCCGGCGCCCGTGCCGACGAAGTAGATGCGCCCGCGCTGCGGCGCATCCGGGCCGGATACACCCTCGCGGATCATGGGTAGGAAGCGGCGCGCGAAGGCGACGTGCCCGACGAGGTTCGTCTCGAGCTGGCTGCGAAGCACGTCCTCGTACAGGAACTCGACGGGGCCCATCATGCCCACGCCCGCGTTGCTCACCAGGCCCACCAGACGCAGCCCTCGATCGGACAGGTGCGAGCCGACCGTCTCGACCGCGGCCTCGATGCTCGCGGCGTCGGTCACGTCCATGCGCACGGGCGTGATGCGCCCGCCGGCATCGGGAAACAGCGACACGGCATCTTGCAGCTGCCGCAGGGTCGGGAAGACGTGGTAGCCGTGCGCGGCGAGCGCCAGGGCTCCCGCGTGGCCGATCCCGGACGAGGCTCCCGTCACGACGATGGCGGCCCGCAGGCCGGTGTTCGCGGCACGATCGTGTGATTCGTCCATGGCTGCCTTTCGCACGCGACGCGTCCGGGTGTCTGCGTCCGAAAGCGAATAGCGGCATCGCTGCGGATTGCAAGCGGATCTGCGGAGCCGCCAACCAGCGGTTCGCCGTCCGACTCCGCTATCGTTGCGACGCGCCGGGTCCGCTGCCCGAGGAGAGTCCACCGTTGAGCCCGATCTCCGACGAACCCCTCTCCCTCGATCCGTTCGAGACCGGGGGGCATCCCGTCCACTGCCGCACCCTCATCGTCGAGGTCCTCCAGGACGAAGGCGGCCGCATCCGCTCGCAGTCCACGATCCTCGATCTGCGCAAGCAGGGCTGGGTTCCGACGGGGGGCGAGCTGCAGACGGCGGGCTTCATCCATCACATGTCGCTCGACGTGCTCGTGGATGCGCGAAGTCGCCAGATCGAGCGCTTCGAACCGAGCCAGCAGGTGGTGGCGTTCGAGGCGAGCGAGCGCACCGCGGGGGATAGCTGCCGCGATCCGATCCATCTGCTGCGGGGCATGGTCGGCGAGAAGCTCGATGCGAGCACGGCGCGGCGGCTCCGTGAGCTCTTCGGTGGCTCCCTCGGCTGCAGTCATCTGCTCACGCTGGCGCAGCTCGTGGTGTCGTTCCTGCCCGAGGTGCTCGAGCGCGAGTCGCAAAGCGAGCTCGCGCGGCTGCACGGCCGCGAGGTCGGTGAGCGCTTGGCGAAGCGCATCCTCGTCCTCGACGGCTTCGAGCGCAGGGATGGGAACATGGAGGCCGCGATCCAGCTCACCGACGTACACACGCTTCCCTTCGCCCAGATGGAGGGGATGCTCGATCGCTTCGGGGCGCAGCATGAGGTGCGCGCGATCGTGCGTGTCGACGTCGGTGCGAGCACGATCGCTGCGTTCGGCGTGGCCGAGCGCATGCGCACGCGCGAAGGGCTCGGAACCGCCCCCTGGCAGGGGCGCAACGAAGAGCTGTCCTGGCTCGCCGGACATCCTGCGATGAAGGGCCTCGCTTCGGAGCTGCTGCGCCGCTACGGCTCCGACTCCGCGCGTGAGCCGCTGCTCGCGGCCCTGCTCAACTTTGCCCCGGGATTCGTGCAGTGCCTGTCCACGCGCGTCACGCGCATGATCGAGAATGGCGTGCGCGAGGGCGGCCGTCTGCGCATCCCGAAGGAGGCGGGCATCGGCGGTTTCCCGGACTCCTGCTACATCTGGCGCACCGATGGACGCATGACGAAGATGCGTCAGGCGCGGCAGCAGGCGAGCGAGCCGGGGACCGAGAACATCGACTGACACGGATCGGTGGCGGCGTCGGGAGCGAATTCCGGCTCGCCGGTCCGGGCGCCTTCGCTACCCGATCGTCTCGTACCAATCGAACTCGGTGCGCCGCAGCCATCCCGGCATCTTCGAGCCCTTGCGCACGCGCTCCTGCATGGTCTCGTTGAGCTGCCCGTTCTTCTGCATCTCCATGAAGATCGTGCCCATGTTCGCGTGGTCGAAGAAGTCGCGCTGCCAGCTCCACTGGTAGTTGCCTGCATAGCGGAACCACGAGCCGCCCGTGCCGGCGATCTCGTAGGTGCCACCGTCGGGTCGCCGTTCGGGAGCGAGCTGGCGCCAGAAGCCGATCACCTCGCCTTGCTGGTCGTCGATCAGCACCTTCACGTAGGGGTAGGTCCAGTGCTCGAGCCCACTCATTTCGGTCCCGAATGCCCACTCGGCAATCTGCTTGCGCCCCCGCGCCACGAACTCGGTGCGAGGCCCGTTGTTCCAGGTGTAGATTGCGTCCTCGGCGTAGAACACGGGCATCTTGCTCCAGTCGCCGGTCTGGCCCGCGAGGTCATTGGCCGCGACGAAGCGGCGGATCATCTCTTCCAGCTCGGAGCGGGGAAACGGCGGCATCTTCGAACTCCTGTTGCGATGGGGGATGCGATGGAAGGATGAGACCGCAGTCGCGGCCTCGTTGTCAATGCGAAGGAGCGGCGCGCTCCTCCGACGCCTGCGCGTCCTCTTCTTCCCAACGGAAGCGCGCGAACAGATCCGCGAGCTCGGTGTGGATCGCATCGCGATCGAGACCGAACTCCTCCAGGCTGTAGCGATGGGTCGTCTCGTGGGAGCGCGCACGCTTCTCCTCGGCGACGAGCACCTTCTCGTACTCCGGCGTGATCGCGAGGCCCAGATCCGCATAGATCTTCTCGACCGCTGCCTTGGGGCTCGCGACGAGGTCGCGATAGTCGACGATGGAGCGCGGCACGTTCGGATGGCGATCGAGCACCGCGAGCGGATGCGTGTAGGCATGGTAGGACTGCTGCGCCATCGCAGCGAAGGATCGATCGAGCTGCTCCTTGGGCCAGCCGCTCGCCCTCCATCCGCCTTCCATGAGCTTGAGCAGGCTGGGGATCGTCTCGTACGGATTGCGTTCCGTGATGACGAAGCGGGCGTCGGGAAAGGCGCGGATCAGCGTCTCCACGCGGCCGGTGAAGTCGGGGCTCTTGCAGCAGTGGGTCTTGTGTGCGCCGTTCAGGTAGAGCTGCCGCTGCAGCCCCGCGCGGTAGTAGCGCATGAGCCGGCGGCGCTTGCGCTCGGGCCACTCGTCCACGTAGTAGAAGTCGATCTCGCCCATGAACGGCAGCAGGATCATCATCGCGCCGCCCGGGCAGAACGAGAACAGGAAGATGTCCTCCTCCGGAAGCAGGAAGCTCATCGGGTGCGACTTGCGCGACTCCGCGAAGACCGTGTCGTCGAAGGCGCGCATGCGGCGCTCGAGCCGCGAGCCCCAGCGCCGGCGATCCACGTCGGCGAGCCAGCGCACGAGCTTCTTCAGCAGGAGCGAGGGCACCAGCAGCTCCCAGAGCACGAAGTGGCTGAAGCGCTCGTGGTCGGCGACGAGCAGGCGATGCGTGAGCGTGGTGCCGCTGCGCGCGTGTCCCACGATGAAGACGGGCGCCTCGATCTTCACGCGCCGCACGCCCGGGAACACGAGGACGTCCAGGAAGAAGAAGAGCGCGTTCACGGTCCATGCGACGGGAACCACCAGCAGCAGCAGGAACAGCAGGCGGCCACGAGCGCGGCCGGGTGTTCCCCGTTGGAACGCGCGGGCGAGCATGCGCAGGTAGTTCTCGTAGTCGAAGAACGGGATCATCCGGGGGTGTCCTCCAGCGGAACCGTACCACGTTCCGCGGGCGCGGATCCTCGCGACGGCTCGGCCGGCGAGCGACTCGGCCGGCGAGTGAGGTTGGGCGTCCCGATGGCGGCATGCCGCCGGTGGTCCGCGGGGCGTGCCTTCCCGCGCAGCCCTTGCGCGCCCGGGTTGTCGGTACCTCGCGCCGGGTGCACACTGCCCGCGGAGCGAAGTCCCATGACGATCCACACCTCGATCTGCCGCTTCTGCCACGCGAACTGCGGGATCCTCGTCGAGGTCGAGCAGGGCAGGGCGGTGCGCGTCCGGGGCGATCCGGACAATCCCGCCTACCGGGGCTTCCTGTGCGCCAAGGGGCGCGCGCTTCCGCAGGTGCTGGCCCATCCGGATCGGCTGCTGCATTCGCGAAAGCGCGTGGCCCCGGGCCGGCACGTCGAGATCGCGAGTGAAGCCGCGATGGACGAGATCGCGCAGCGCGTCCAGGCGATCGTCTCCGCGCACGGACCGCGTTCGGTCGCGATCTACGTCGGCACGTATGCGGGGCCGCATCCGCTGTCGATTCCCGTCGCCGTGGGATGGATGCTCGCGCTTGGCAGCAAGCGGGTGTTCACGTCGAGCACGATCGATCAGCCGGGCAAGCACATCGCCAACGCGCTGCACGGCCGCTGGCTCGCGGGGAGCTACACGCTCGACGAGTCCGACGTGTGGATGCTCGTCGGCAACAACCCGCTCGTCTCCCTGTCCGGCGGTATCCCTCCGTCGCATCCCGCGCGACGGCTGCGACGCGCGAGGAAGCGCGGCGCGAAGCTCATCGTGATCGATCCGCGCCGCACCGAGGTCGCGCGCTCCGCCGATGTGTTCCTGCAGCCGCGACCGGGCGAGGATCCCGCCCTGCTCGCCGCGATGATCCACGTGGTGATCCGCGATCGCTTGTTCGACGAGTCCTTCGTGCTCGCGCATGCGCACGGCTTCGCGGCGCTCGAACAGGCGGTCGAGCCGTGGACGCCCGCCGAGGCGGCTCGGCGGGCCGACGTTCCCGCGGAGGACATCGAGAGGGCGGCACATCTTTTCGCCACGAGCGCGCGCGGCTGCGCGGTGGCGGGAACCGGGCCGAACATGGCCCCGCATGGAAGCCTCACCGAGTACCTGCTGCTCTGCCTGAACACCCTGTGTGGCAAGTGGCGTCGCGCGGGCGAAGCGGTGCCGAACCCGGGGGCGCTGCTCCCGCGGGCGACCCCGCGCGCGCAGGCGCGCGGGCCGATTCCCGCGTGGGGCTTCGGCGAGAAGCTCGCCGCACGACCCTTCACGAACACCGCGGCGGGACTTCCCACGGCGGCGCTCGCCGACGAGATCCTCCACGCGGGAGAGGACCGCATCCGTGCACTGTTCTGTGTCGGGAGTCATCCGCTCGCCGCCTGGCCGGATCCCGACAAGGCGCGCCGCGCGCTCGAGCGGCTCGAGCTGCTGGTGACGCTCGACCCGAAGATGTCGTCCACCGCTCGGCTCGCCCACTACGTGATCGCACCGAAGCTCTCGCTCGAGGTCCCGGGGCTCTCGCTCTCCTCCGAGGCGATCGAGCAGACCTACGTTGGGCACGGCTACCCCGAGCCCTACGCGCAGTACGCGCCGGCCCTCGTCGCGCCGCCGCCGGGATCCGACGTGATCGAGGAGTGGGAGCTCTTCTACGGGCTCGCGCAGCGGATGGGCCTGGCACTCGCGATCCATCCCGTGCGCCCCGAGGCCGGGGTGTTGCGCGAGCGACGCCGGATGGTGTCGCTCGACATGGCGAGGAAGCCCACCACCGACGAGCTCTACGAGGCGATGCTCGCCGAGTCGCGGGTCGCGCTCGCCGAGGTGAAGCGCCACCCGCACGGCCACGTCTTCGAGGGCGAGCCGATCGTGGTCGAGCCCGCGGCGCCCGATGCGACCGCACCCGATGCGTCGGAGCGACTCGAGCTCGGCGACGCGACGATGCTCTCCGAGCTGCGGGAGGTGCTCGCCGAGGACGACCGGATGCGCGCCGACGATGCGGCGGCGCTCCCGTTCCGGCTCGTCTCGCGGCGGCTGCCGAACGTGTACAACTCGTCGGGTCGCGACATCGATGCGCTCGTCCGCGGCCGTCCGTACAACCCGGCGTTCGTGCACCCCGACGACCTCGCCGCGCTCGGGCTGCATGCGGGCGATGCGGTCCGCATCCGCTCGGCGTACGGTGCGATCGATGCCACCGTCGCGGCGGCACCCGACGTGCGACGCGGCGTGGTGTCGATGGCGCACGGGTTCGGAGACACCGTCGATTCCGGCGCCGCCGCGGACGCCCGCCGCACGGGAAGCAGCACGAACCGCCTCGTCTCGAACGAGCACGAGTTCGATCCCTATACGGGGATCCCGCGCATGAGCGCGATTCCCGTCGCGATCGAGCTCAGCCCCGACGAAGCCGCCGCGCCGCCTCGATCGCCCCGTAGGTGAAGAGGATGTCCGCGCCCGCGCGGCGCAGCGATACCAGGCTCTCGAGCAGGCACGACTCGAAGTCGAGCCATCCGCGCTCCGCGGCGGCCTTCAGCATCGCGTACTCGCCGCTCACGTGGTACGCCGCGACCGGAAGCGCCGTGTGCTCGCGCACCAGACGGATCACGTCCAGATAGGGAAGTCCCGGCTTCACCATCACCCAGTCCGCGCCTTCGCTCTCGTCGAGCGCGAGCTCGCGCAGTGCTTCGCGCGCATTCGCCGGATCCATCTGGTAGGTCTTCTTGTCTCCGGCGCGTGGCGTCGAGTCGAGCGCATCGCGAAACGGCCCGTAGAACGACGACGCGTATTTCACGCAGTAGCTGCAGATACCGACATCGGTGTATCCGGCCTCGTCGAGCGCGTCGCGGATCGCGCCCACGCGGCCGTCCATCATGTCGGACGGTGCGACGAGGTCCGCTCCCGCCTCGGCCTGCGACACCGCCATCGCCGCCAGGATCGGCAGCGTCTCGTCGTTGTCGATGCGGCCGTCGATCACCACGCCATCGTGGCCGTCCGACGAGTACGGATCGAGCGCCACGTCGGGGATCACGAGCAGCTCGGGCAGCGCGGCCTTGAGCGCGCGGATGGAGCGCTGCATGAGCCCATCGGGCTTCGTGCACGCGCTGCCGCGGGGATCCTTCTCGGAGTCGGGGAGCGCCGGAAACAGCGCCACTCCGGCGATCCCCAGCGCGTAGGCCTCGCCGGCCCGATCGATCAGGCGGCCGGGGCCGAGCCGCGCGTGCCCGGGCATGGAGCCGATCGGCGTCTCGCCCTCGGCATCCTGTACGAAGAGGGGAAGGATCAGGTTCGCGGGCGACAGGCTCGTCTCGCGAACCAGGCCGCGAATGGCGGCATTGCGGCGGTTGCGGCGGGGTCGGATGGGGATGTCCATGGCGGGAAGCTAGCGTCCGGCGTACGGACCCGGAACCGCCTCCGCTAGAATCCCGCGATCCACGGAGCCCGGGCAGGATCATGCTGAGAGACGATTCGCGACACATCCAGATCAAGACCGAGCGAGAGCTCGCGCAGATGCGTGCAGCGGGCCGTCTCGCCGCGGAGTGCCTGGCGTGGATCGTCGCGCAGGTCGCTCCCGGGATGACCACCCAGGAGATCGACGATCTGCAGGTGGAGTTCGTGCGAAAGCACGGGGTGCGGGCGGCGCCGCTCGGTTACCGCGGGTTCCCGAAGAGCATCTGCACCTCGGTGAACGAGGTCGTCTGCCACGGCATTCCGTCGCCCCGGCGGGTGCTGCGCGAGGGCGACATCATCGGCATCGACGTGACGCTCGTCGTCGAGGGCTTCCACGGCGACACTGCGAGCACGATTCCCGTTGGACCGGTGAATCCCGAGACGATGGCGCTGCTCGCAGCCACGCTCGAGGCACAGCGCCGCGGGATCGCCGCCGTGCGCCCCGGAGCGCGGCTCGGGGACATCGGCCACGCCATCCAGTCCTACGTCGAGCCGCGCGGCTACTCCGTCGTGCGCGATTTCGTCGGGCACGGCATCGGCCGCCGCTTCCACGAGGATCCGCAGGTCCACCACGCCGGCAAGCCCGGCCGTGGCCTGCGCCTGCGCCCCGGGATGACCTTCACGATCGAGCCCATGATCAACGCTGGCCGCTGGGGTGTGCGCGTGCTCGATGACGGCTGGACCGCGGTGACCGAGGACGGAGCGCTCTCGGCGCAGTACGAGCACACGGTGGCCGTGACCGAGAGCGGTGTCGAGGTGCTCACGGTGCGCAACGCGACGGGGGAGTGGGAGCCGCCGGGGGGCTGGAGCCCGGAGGCATAGCCGTTCGCATGCGAGTGTCCGCGAGCGCGCATTTCGCCGAGGAGGCACGATGACCGAAGCCCAACCCAAGGCGGTGCTGCGCAGCGACTACCGCCCGCCGAGCTTCTGGATCGATCGCGTGGATCTTCGCTTCGACCTGGGTGAGACCGAGACGATCGTGGATGCGCGCATCGCGCTGCGCCGCAACGAACGCGTGGCCGACGCCACGACTCCCCTCGAGCTCGTGGGCGAGGGCCTCGCGCTCCGGCACGTCGCACTCGATGGCCGAACGCTACACGCGAGCGAGTATGTGGCGAACCCGGATGCGCTCGTCGTCCCCCGCGTGCCCGCCGAGTTCGTGCTCGAGACGCGGGTGGCCATCCGCCCTCGGGACAACACGGAGCTCTCCGGTCTCTACGAGTCCGGGGGGATGTTCTGCACGCAGTGCGAGGCCGAGGGCTTCCGCCGCATCACCTACTTCCTGGATCGCCCCGACGTGATGGCGCGCTACACGACGACGATCGAGGCGGACCGCGCGCGCTACCCGGTGCTGCTCTCCAACGGCAACCGCGAAGCCGCGGGCGACGCCGCGGACGGCCGGCATTGGGTGCGTTGGAGCGATCCCTTCCCCAAGCCGAGCTACCTGTTCGCCATGGTCGCGGGCGATCTGCGCTGCCACGCAGGCGAGTTCGTCACGCGATCCGGGCGGCGCGTGCGGCTCGAGATCTGGGTCGAGCCGTGGAACCTGGATCGCTGCGAGCATGCGCTGCGCTCGCTGCAGGCCGCGATGCGTTGGGACGAGGAGCGCTTCGGCCGCGAGTACGACCTGGACGTGTACATGATCGTGGCCGTGGGCGACTTCAACATGGGCGCCATGGAGAACAAGGGCCTCAACGTCTTCAACGCGAAGTACGTGCTCGCGAGCCCCGGCACCGCGACCGACGACGACTACGAGGCGATCGAGGCCGTGATCGCGCACGAGTACTTCCACAACTGGACCGGAAACCGCGTGACCTGCCGCGACTGGTTCCAGCTTACGTTGAAGGAAGGCCTCACCGTGTTCCGCGATCAGCTCTTCACCGCGGACCGGACGTCCGCAGCGGTGAAGCGCATCGCCGACGTGAAGCGGCTGTGGCTCGCGCAGTTTCCCGAGGACGCCGGGCCGATGGCGCATCCGATCCGCCCCGAGTCCTACGTGTCGATGGACAACTTCTACACCGCGACGGTGTACGAGAAGGGCGCCGAGGTCGTTCGCCTGTACCACACGCTGCTCGGCGAGCAGGGCTTCCGCCGCGGCATGGATCTGTACTTCGAACGCCACGACGGCCAGGCGGTCACCTGCGACGACTTCCGCGCGGCGATGGCGGATGCGAATGGGGTGGACCTCGTGCAGCTCGAGCGCTGGTACGACCAGGCGGGAACACCGCGCGTGCGGGTGACCGGTCGCCACGACGCGACGGCGCGCACGTACGCGCTGCGCTTCGAGCAGCTCCCGCCGGAGCCACGCGTGCAGGAGCGCTGGCAGCCCATGCACGTTCCCGTGCGCATGGCGCTGCTCGGCCCGGACGGAGCGGAGCTTCCCCTTGCGTTCGCGGGGGAGGGCGGGCCGGATGTCCCGCGCGAGCGGGTGATCGAGCTTCGCGATCTCGTACACGAGATCGTGTTCCGGGACATGGACTCCGCGCCGATGCCGTCGCTGTTGCGCGGCTACTCGGCGCCGGTGATCCTCGAGATGGAGCGCTCGCGCGAGGAACTCGCGTTCCAGATGGGGCGCGACGGCGATCCGTTTCAGCGCTGGGATGCGGGGCAGCGGCTCGCCTCGATCCTGCTGCTCGAGCTTGCGGCGCAGCTCCCAGCGGGGCGAGTGGTGGGCGCCGTGCCCGCGCTCGATCCCGCCTTCGTCGACGCATTGCGCCGCACGCTCCTCGACGACCGGCTCGACGCCTCCCTGCGCGCGCTCGCGCTCGTGCTGCCCGAGGAGCGCCTGCTCGCCCAGCGCGTCGAGCCGGTGGATCCCGATGCGCTGCACGCCGCGCGCGAGCACGCAATCGCCGGGATCGCCCACGTGCTGCGCGGCGAGCTCGAGGCGACGTGGCAGGCATGCCGTCCGCGGGGCCCGTATCGCGCAGACCGCGAGTCGATCGCGCGGCGCAGGCTCGCGCACGCCTGCCTGCGCTATCTCGGGACACTCGGCGCCCCCGAGATCACGCAGCGCATCTGGCAGCTCTTCGAGTCGGCCGACAACATGACCGACGCGCAGTCGGCGCTCGTCCTTCTCGCCGATCTCGATGTCCCGGAGCGCGAGCGTGCGCTCGCCCGCTTCTACGAGAGGTGGCGCGACGATCCGCTCGTGATCGACAAGTGGTTCACCGTGCAGGCGCTCTCCTCGCTCCCGGATACGGTCGAGCGCGTACGCGCCCTCGCGCACCACCCCGACTACAACGTGCGAAACCCCAACCGCGTGCGCGCGCTCGTGGGAAGCTTCGCCGCCGGGAACCTCTTGCACTTCCATCGCGCCGACGGAGCGGGCTACGCGCTCGTGGCCGGTGCGGTGCTCGAGCTCGATCGCCTGAACCCGCAGGTGGCTGCGCGCCTCGCCACGAGCTTCGGCCCGTATCGGCGCTTCGATGCGGGCCGGCAGAAGCTTGCGCACGCCCAGCTCGAGCGCATCGCCGCCGCGCAGCCGCTCTCGAAGGACGTCTACGAGGTCGTCGAGCGCAGCCTGCGCGAGCCGGGGTGATTCCGCGGACGCGCATTGCCGTGCGCTCTCACCGAGAGGCGTTGCGCCGCGCGCCTACAGCGTGAGGTATCCGCCGTCGGCCACGAGCGTCGCACCCGTCGTGTACGACGAGGCGTCGCTCACCAAGTAGAACAGGGGGCCCAGGATCTCGTCCGTGTCCGCGATGCGCTTCATCACGGTCTGCTGGGCCGAGGCTTTCTCGAAGCCGGGTACCGTTTCGCACGTGTCGTCGAACAGGTCCGAGTGGAAGGGTCCGGGCGCGATTGCATTCACGCGGATCCCGAGCGGACCCCACTCCTGCGCCATCACCTTGGTGAGCGCGTGCAAGCCCGACTTCGTCATCGCGTACGGCCCGAGATAGCCCGAGGGCTTCAAACCGCCGACGGAGATCACGTTCACGATGCTGCCGCCGCCCTGTGCGCCCATGCGCGGTGCCGCGCGCGACGCCAGGTACCACGGCCCGCGCACGTTTACGTGGTAGACGTGGTCGAACTTCTCGGGAGTGAGGTCGGACAGCGCGCGGAAGCCCACGTTGATGCCCGCGTTGTTCACCAGGATGTCCAGGCGCCCGAACGCGGCGTACGTCGCTTCGAGCAGCGCATCGAGCGAGGCCAGGTCCGCCGCGTCGGAGCGCACGGCGATCGCGGTGCCGCCGGTGGACTGGATCTCCTTCGCCAGCTCCTCGCAGTTGTCGAGCTTGCGGCTCGAGATCACCACGCGTGCACCCGCGCGCGCGAGCCCGCGCGACATCGATGCACCCAGCCCGCGGCTGCCGCCCGTCACGATCGCCACCTTGCCCTCGAGATCCACCGAATAGTTCACCACGGATCCGAATCTCCTCGATCGCGGGCTCGCAGAGCTCGCGGATTCAGTATTGCCGGTACCGCCGCTGCACGTGTCGTTGACGGATGCGGATCTGCTCGCCGCGCTCCTCGGGCGTCACGGTCTTCGTGTCCGCGGGCAGATGCGCGCGCACCTCGTCGAGCTTCACCTTCTTCGCCGTGGCGTGGGGCAGGCGATCGGGCGCCTTCGAGTACGCCCAGCGCACGGACATGAATCCCTTGTCGAGGCCCGTCGTGTCGATCCAGTTCGCCACGCCGGGATCGCGATGCGCGATGACGTAGCGCCGGACGCCGTCTGCATCCGGCTCCGCCTGGAAGCCGTTCAGGCTGCTCGTATGGTTCGCGTAGTCCGTCGACTCGCCCCAGAAATTCCCGAGGTGGAAGCCGATGTAGACGGGAGGCACGGGGATGTGTTGCTCGACGATGAGCGCCTCGTCGGGGGCCAGATCGAAGATGCCTCCGGAGTAGACGTTCGTGCTCTGGGCGGCGCCGAACTTCGCCGACGGGATGACTGGATCGTTGAAGCCGTTCTCGGGCATGAACTTTCGCCCGTCGCGGTTCACGTCCTGGTACGTCTCGAGGAGCACCGCGTAGTACTCGTTCCAGAAGCGCATCTGGTTGCGCGTGATGTCGGCCACGCGGCGCATCCGCTCCGCGGTGGATGCGGGCGATGGCGGCGCGGGCTGGATCGTCGCCCCATCGAGCTTGCGGATGGAGAGCTCGAGCGCCTCCTCGCGCTCCCAGTCGTAGAAGAGCTCGCGCGCGGCGAGGTAGTGCGCGGTGTGCGTCACCTCGACGGTCGTGCCGTCCGGCTTCGGGATCGTGCGGGTGGCGCGGGTCGGGAGGAAGTTTCCCGAGTAGCCATTCGGCTTCTCCGGCGCGAGCAGGATTGTGAACGTCCCGTCGCGCTCGACGTGGAGCTTCGACGAATCGAGCGAGCCCGTGTCGGCGGTGACGTCGGGGCGCAGCTCCGCGAGCGAGCCCGAGTCGCCCGTGAACGTCGTGATCGAACCGAACCACACGTAGTGGGGCGCCTTCGGCCCCGATCGCGCCGGCGCCCGTCCCCGCCAGTGCTGGAAGCTCTTCGCTTGGCCCGTCACCACGTACATCGAATTCCCATCGATCGGCGCGGTGAGGTAGAGCGCATCCGCGTTCTCGATCGTGGACTTGTTGAACGGTTGGAGCGCCCGCCGGAAGAAGGGCAGATCCGTATCCTCGTGGAACGCGCGCTCGATCGCCCCGTACAGGTGACCAAGCAGGTAGCGATAGCCGTCCGCCAAGCCGCGCTCGGTCTCCGGCGGGGCGAAGAGCTTCGGGTCGTCGATCGCTTCGCGCGCGCGCTCGAGCTCGGCGAGCATCTCGCTCCACGCGGTGCGCAGCTCCTGCGGCACCGTGGCGGCCGCGCCGCCGCCCGGCTCTCCCTCACCGCGCGCGACCGGCGCGGCGAGCATCATCGTCGCCGTCGCCAGCGCGATCGGCATGCAGTGGATCCGCGTGCGTGTCCTCATGGATGCCCCCTCCCATCGAGGATTCGTTGCTGGAATCCTACCCCACCCGGGAGTCGTCGCGCTGATTCGCTGCGGTGTCGGTGACGCGGCCCGGGTGCAGCACGGGGGGCAGCGGCGGGCCGCTCAGCCGCTCGTGCGCGGAGGCTCGTGGCGCGGGAAGAGCGGATCGCCCTTCGCGAGCTCCGCGCCGGCCGCGAGTCCGCCCCAGGTGGACCACTGCGCGCGGCGGCCTCGCCCGCGATGGGCGAGCGCGGCGCCGTACTGCGCGATCCCCATGCGCTCCCAGACCGACTCCATCTTCGAGGGCAGCGCCGGCCACAGCCACAGGCTCGCGATGCGGAACGTCTCCGCGCAGGCGTACAGGATCTCGGCCACGCGTGGCGTGTTCGCGGGGTCCTTCGCCAGCTTGAACGGCGCGGTGGCATCGATGTACGCATCGATGTGTTGGACCATCTCGAGGCCGGCAGCCAGATCCCCGAGCCCGAGCGGCGCCGGGCGCGCGGGAGCCTCGGCGATCGTGCGTTCCACGCGCCCGCGAAGCTCGTCGCCCGTGCTCGTGCGCTCGAAGCGCCCGCCCAGATACCGATGCGTCATGTTCACGATGCGGTTCCAGCAGTTGCCGATCGTGTTCGCGAGATCCGCGTTGTAGACCTCGGTGAAGCGCGCCTCGGCGAAGTCGCTGTCTACGGTGCCGATCGGCCCCTGCGTGGCCAGGAAGTAGCGCAGCGCATCCAGCCCGAACGTCTCCACGTAGCGGTCGATGCGGGCGAGGTCGATGAAGTTCCCGAGCGACTTGCTCATCTTCTGGCCCTCGCTGATCCACAGGCTGTGCGCGTACACCGTGCCCGGCAGATCGATCCACTCGTTGCCCGGCGTCTTGCGCAGCGCCATCAGCATGGCGGGCCAGATGACCGCGTGGAACCACAGGATGTCCTTCGCGATCAGATGCACGTCCGCGGGCCAGTAGCGGCGACGCTCTTCGGTGTCGATCGCCGTGAGGTAGTTCACGAGCGCGTCGATCCACACGTACACCACGTGCTCCTCCGCGCCCGGGAAGTGGATGCCCCAGTCGCTGCCGCCGCTGCGCGAGATGGGCACGTCGTTCAGTCCGTCGCGGATGCGCGCCTCGACCTCGTTCCTTCGCGCGGCGGGCTGCACGAAGTCGGGCCGGCGCGCGAGCAGATCGAGCAGCGGCTCGGCGTACGCGGAGAGCCGGAAGAAGTAGTTGTGCTCCGTGCGGCGCACGAGCGGCTGCTTCGTCACCGGCGAGCGGAACTCGTGCTCGGCGGCGCGCGCCTCGGGCACGTACTCCTCCTGGCTCGGGTCGTACCAGCCCTCGTACTCGCCCAGGTACACGTCGCCCGAGCGCACCAGATCCGCGATCACCCGCTGCACGCAGCGCTGGTGCCGCTCCTGCGTGGTGCGGATGAAATCGTCGTTCTGCACGCCGAGCCGTGCGAACGTGGACTCGAACACCGCGGCGTTGCGGTCGGCCCAGGCGAGCGGCGTGAGCCCGCGCTCCGCCGCCGTCTCCACCACCTTGGCCGCGTGCTCGTCGGTGCCCGTGAGGAAGAACACGTCCTCGCCGCGCATGCGGTGCGTGCGTGCGATCACGTCGGCGATCGTCGTCGTGTAGACGTGGCCGATGTGCGGCTCGCCGTTCACGTAGTAGATGGGCGTCGACAGGTAGAACTTCGCGGGCTCGGTGTGCGGCTCGGTCATGGCGGCGGATTGTAGGCGAGGCCCGCCGTGCGGACACCTCGGCGCGGCCTCGTGGCGGCGTCCCACGACGGCATCGCTTTCCGGCGGTACCGGTGGCGCGCTCGATCCGCCCCCGATCCCGAGCCGATCACCCGGCGCTCACAGCGGCGGAATCCGATCGAACCACGGGTGTGCGCGCTCGAGCTGCGCCGCGAGCCGCAACAACGTCGCCTCGTCGCCGAATCTTCCCGCGAACATCACCCCCACCGGCAGGCCGTCGTCCGTCCAGTGCAGCGGCAGCGAGATCGCCGGCTGGCCGGTGGTGTTGTAGAGCGAGGTGTAGAGGGCCGCCTGCGTGGCCGGCCGCGAGAACGCCTCGAGCGGCTGATCCAGCCGCAGCACGCCGATCTTCTGTGGCACGAAGCCCATCGTCGGGGAGAGGATCACGTCGTAGTCGTACAGGAACTCCGCCATGCGGCGGCTCGCCTGGTGCATGTCGCGCCGCGCCTCGCTGTACTGCATCGCGGTGATCTGCTTCGCGCCGGCGAGGATCTCCGCGTTCACCGGCTCGAGATCGTCCGGTCCCACCGCACGGCCGAGCTGCTTCTCGCGCGCGGCCACCTTCTCGGCGACCAGGATCGCCCCCGAGATCCCCCCCACCTCGAACATCCGCATCGTGTCCACGGGAAGCGTCGCCTCCTCCACGCGGTGGCCGAGCGCCTCGCACTGCTTCGCCGCCTTCTCCGCCGCGGCCAGGCACTCCTCGTCGACGGGCAGGGGCAGCGGCGGTGTCCGAATCCATGCGATGCGAAGCTCGGCCGGATCCCGACGCACGGCTTCCGTGTAGGGGCCCGTCTGGGCGGGATACCCGTACGGGTCGCCGGCGTCGGGTCCCGCGAAGACATCGAGGAGCGACGCCGTGTCGCGCACGCTCCGGCTCACCACGTGCTGTGCGGCGAGCCCGTTGCGCCCCTCGTACTGCGCCGGTCCCAGGGGGACGCGGCCTCGCGTGGGCTTCAGTCCGACCAGCCCGCAGGCGGATGCGGGCATGCGGATGGATCCTCCGCCGTCGCTCGCGTGCGCCGCCGGCAGGATTCCCGCGGCGACCGCCGCCGCCGACCCGCCCGACGATCCCGCTGCGCTGCGCTCCAGGTTCCACGGATTGCGCACCGCGCCGAAGAGCCGCGTCTCCGTCGAGGGCGAAGTTCCGAACTCCGGGCTCATCGTCTTGCCGAAGATCACCAGCCCCGCTTTCTTCGCCCGATGCACGAAGGTGTCGTCGCTCTCGGCGCGCGCGTCGCGGAAGAAGCGCGAGCCATGGGTCGTCACCGTCCCTCCCATCTGCACGCCGAGATCCTTCAGCAGGAACGGCACGCCGCGGAAGGGCCCGTCGGGAAGGCCCGCGCGGATTGCCTCGCGCGCGAGCTCGAAGTGCTCGAGCACGATGGCGTGGATGCGCGGGTTCACCTCTTCTGCGCGTGCGATCGCGATGTCGAGCAGCTCGAGCGGGCTCGCGTCGCCCTTCTCCACGAGCTTCGCCAGGCCCACCGCGTCGTGGCGGCGGTACTCCGCGAACCGGCGGTTGCGCCCGAGGACCGCCATCCCCTGGGCCAACGGCGCATGCGCCGCGAGCGCCGCTGCCCCACCCGCCGCCAGGGCTGCGCCCTCCAGAACCTGCCGCCGCGTGAGATCCTTCATCGCGTCCCCCTCTCTTGGGATGGGCGCCGGCCGCGCGCCGGGCCGCTCTTACCGGCGGGGTCGTCGCGCCGTCCGCTCGCCGCTTCTCCGGAGCGCCTTCGTCGCCTTCACCGCAGATCGTAGACCAGAAGCGAGCGAGCGAGGCGAAAATGAGGGCGACGTCCGCATCGCCGGTGCCGGCACGGCGAGCCAGGCCTCGGTCTGGCCGTTGGGGTTCCTTCCGGTGCCTACGATCGTGCGGTCGTCTGCCGAGATGCCGGTCGCGTCGTAGAGCGTCCCGCCCGAGAGGTCCCCGAGCGGCACGAAGGCGGGCTGGGCCGACGCTGGGCCTACCCATGCGAAACACATGAAAAGGCTCAGAGTGCGTCTTCGCACGCGCCACCACGGCCTCGGAGCGTTTTTCGTCCATACCGGAAAGTCAATCGAAATCTCCGCGTCGCGAGACACGAGCCACTTCTCTCTCGAAGGAATCCGCGCCGCGCGAGCGACACCCATGCCGCAGCATTCCTGCGTCGATGGATCGCGCCATACGGAATCCGAAGGTGAGGGCGCGGATGTGCGGCGTGCGGCATGCAAGGTGAGTGTCGGGCGAGGCCAGGGCTTCGTTTCACTCGTCGGCTGGTTGGGCCCGTTGTCTTCGCAGCATCTCCCGCAGGATCACCACGTCCTGGCGATCCTGGGGCCGGTCCGCTGCCTGCTTCGACCGCAGGATGTCGGAGAGGCTCGCAGCGAGTAGCTCGACACCGAATACCTCGAAGCGGACTGCATCTCTCTGCAGATCCTCGAAGCCGTCGGTCCCGGAGGGAACGAAGGCGACATCCAGGCGGCCGGCATTCGTCATCAAGTTCCACATCTGCGCACGAGCCAGCGCACGTGCGCTGCAGTCGAACGGCAGCCCCTCGGGAACACTTTCGGTATAGACGCGCGCTTCGAGCTCGCGCAGCGCGGCCGCCAGGCGTTCGATGTTGTCCGGTGACTGATCTGGGGTGATGTCGGCGTCGGCCGTGAGTCGCGGGAATCCCTGCAGGCGCGCTGCGAGGGCACCAATCAGCACGTAGCGAACCCGATGCGCGGCGAGGATGCAGACGAGCCGCTCGGGGTCGAGCGGAGCGGGTTCAGACACGGTGTGCTGCCGCTTCGAAGCGGCTCACGTTGCGCACTTCGAGGAGCCTCTCCTCGGGGGTGAGCGAGAGGATGCGCGCCACGTCGTCGAGCATGTGCGTCGACGCTACGGGGATCGGTGCGAGCTCGCTGCGTAGCTCGAAACCTGCAGCAGCCAGGAGCCGGAGGAGGGTGGTCGTGCCGGGGTCGGCTCGCCCTTGCTCGATGCGTGCGACCACCGACTGCGAGGTGCCGGCACGGCGAGCAACCTCGCGCTGCGTGAGCCCGGCCCGAAGGCGGGCTTCCCGCACGAGCGCGCCGGAGAGCGTACGAACGATCATGAGGGTCTGATAGCTCATCGGCTATCAACAGGCTAGGCGGGGCTTCCCGCCAGCCTCAAGGGAAGGGGGCTACCCGAGCTTCTTGCGGTAGGCGGCGCTCGCCCCGAGCTCGTCGTCCTGGGCGGGCTCGTCCCCGAGCTGCTGTGCTCGGGCAGTCGCTTCGGGCATGCCGGGACGACGGACGTGGATGTTCAAGTCGATCTGGAGATCGCCCGTGGCTCGGTCGACGCCCAGCGCTTGGAGGGGGCCCTGCGCAATGCGGAGTTCTTGCCGGACGGCGAGCACATATGGCGCTGGAGGGCGAAAGGATCGCCCCCGCCGTCGATGCATTCTGCAGATACGTCATGGCCGGCGGCTCCGATCCGGATGAGTGAGAGCGAGAGTGAGGGGCGAGGGCGAGCAGGGCCGAGGATCCGGGCTCGGGGACGAGCACGGCGAGCCAGGTCTCGGTCTGGCCGTTGGGGTTCCTTCCGGTGCCTACGATCGTGCGGTCGTCTGCCGAGATGCCGGTCGTGTCGTAGAGCGTCCCGCCCGAGAGATCCCCGAGGCCGACCATCCCGCCGCGGGGAGGGTCCCGACGCGAGATTCCCGGGCCCGAAAGACCGCGTCTTCTGCGGTTTCCCACTCTTCGATCTTGTATTTCCAGGGTGGGCTCGCAGTACAATGTCGGCGAGGGGTGCCCGGTCGCAGCACCGGGCACCGGTGCGAAAGACCGGTCGAGTTTCTTCCATGCGCGGCGACGGCAGTGTCGCCTCCTTCATTCTCGTTGGCTGCCTGCGTTGCCGGCCCGCGGGCCAAGGAGGTTCGGGATGCGTGCCTTTCGTGTGAGCGTGTGGGTCGCCGTCTTCTCCGCATTGGTGGCCGGGTGCGGGGGCGGCGATTCCTCGTCGGGCGCGGCGATGGGCTCGAGCGAGCCGGCGCCGCTCGAGGGCAAGGAGCTCCGCAAGGCGAGCCAGCTCACGGGCACCTGGCTCGCCACGACCGACGGCGACTTCGTCGGCTTCGAATTCATGAAGGACAACAAGGTGCTGGCGACGCACGCGATGCAGGCCGCGTTCGCCGGCGCGGGCAGCGGCATGATGATGACGTACGACATCATGGAAGGCGGCCGCCTCTCGCTCACCAGCGCGAACGGGCAAACGCAGGTGTACACGGTCACCGTCAAAGGCGACAAGCTCGAGCTGCGCGGCAGCATGATGTTCGCCAGCACGGATTTCCAGCAGTTCCGCAAGCTTTCCTCGGGCCAAACGCTGGAGCAGGCGATCAAGGAAGAAGAAGCCGCCCAGGCGAAGGCCGCGCGCGAGCGCTATGACGCCGTCGCCGAGTTCCTCGAGCAGCCGGGGCTCGTGATCGTGTGCACGACGCCGGGGCCGGGCGCGCCGGTCTCCGTGGCGATCGCGCCGGCCGACGGCTCGGGGCTACAGAAGGCATGGCACGACGACTCGCCGCCGCACCTGGACCAGATCTCGGTCCGTCCGAGCATCGAGGATTCCGGCAAGAAGGCCGTGGCCCACGTCGTGTTCGGACCGCAGATCGATCCCCCACCGACGCAGGGTTCCCGCGGCGGCTCGACCATTGCGTTCGAGATCGTGGGCGACGCGAGGAAGCCGACGGCCATCGCGAAGGTGAGCTACGGCGGCGCGAACTACGAGCTGGAGCTCAAGCGCGACGAAAAGCTCTACAAGCAGATCGTGGCGCGTTTCGACGCGGAGAAGCAGCGCATCGAAGACCTGAAGAAACCGCTCGTCGCGATGCTCCAGGACTTCGTGGTGCTCGAAGGCGACAGCCATTCGGAGTATCCCAACCAGCCGAAACCCAACAAGGCGCAGATCTCGCTGGCGCGCGACGAGAAGACGGGTGCGTATGCCGGCGAAGCGATCCTGATCGACGCGCAAGGTCGGGCCGCGCCGCTGCCCAATACGACGGCGCAGATCACGGTCATCAACGATGCGCCGATGCTGATGATCAACGCCTACAACCGGCAGTACCAGCTGTCGCTCGATGCGGCGACGGGCCGGTTCACGGGCGGCTGGTTCTACCAGAACAATCCCAACGGTTTCCAGGCGAATCTGGCGATCGTCTCGGCGGAAGACGCGGCAACGCGTGCCAAGCGCGTCGAGGGGGAGCGGCAGGCGCTGCTGTCGATCAACGCGAACGCCCCCCTCGTCGGGCTCATCCACCACACGGTCCAGTTCCTGCCGAAGCCAACGAGCGTGTCGCTGGCGCTGTCCCCCGCGGCCAACGGGCAGCTGACGGGGACGGCCACGTTCCCGGTGGTGCGTGCGGTGATCGACGCGCAGGCGCAGATCGTGGACACGCTCGCGGGACCACGGCTGCGCGTACAGTTCGGCACCCTGCGCGAGTCGGGCAGTCGGCACGCGGGGCATCTCGGCAACGGGTTGCGCAACCAGGCGTGGACCTTCCAGCTTGCCCCCGGCTCGATGGGCGGCAAGGCGTTGCAGCTCACGGACGGCGCCTGGACGCTCACGCAAACCGATGCCGCCGCGGCGACGGCGCTGCGCAAGCAGCTCGTCGACGCCTTGGGCAGCGGCATGACGCTCGCGGTGCGCCATCCCGCCAACCCGAACAATGCCCCTGCGCTCACGTTCCAGTTCAAGGGCGATGGGAACGGCAAGCTCACCGGCAAGACGATCGGCGGCACGATGCTCAGCGGCTTCGACCCGCAATCGACCGTCCAGGGCGAGGTCCAAGACAACGGGAACCTACCGTTCCTGGTGATCCAGGTGGCCAATCCTCCGCCGGCGCGCGCGGGCGCGTTCCACCGGACCTATACCTCGGAAATGGTCGCCTATCCCACGCCGGACGGCTGGGTGTTCACCGGGCGGTATTGGCCCGATACGAATGCCTCGGCGCTGAGCTACTACGACCAGGTGGAGGTCGGCGGGTAACCGGTTCATCGGGTAGCTCCGCTCGCGAGGCGCCCCGTGCTGTTCCCGCGTCGATGGATCGCGCTGCACGGGGAGCTCCCCGCACGGTCGGGCGCGCTTCCTACCCGAGCCTCTCGCGGTAGGCGGCGCTCTGGCCGGGAGTCTCTTCGACCTCGACGGTGAGGATGTCGGCCGAGGAGTCCCCGAGCGCGGGTGCGATCTCCGTCCAGAGCCTCTCGGCCAGCCGCTCCATCGAGACGTTGTCGAGCGCGAGCTCGACGACCTCGTCCGCGGGGAAGCGGTAGCGGCGATCGCCCCAGCTCACCTCGACGTGGTCGCCCGCGCGGTCGATCGCGACCCCCTTCGCGTGCGCGGGCAGCAGCACGCGCTCGTCGAGCCGGCTGCACAGCGCGCGGATGTGCTTCTTCAGCCGGCGCAGATCGGCGAGCAGACCCAGCTCGCCCAGCGCATCGCCCTCGATCCGCACGCGGATGCGGTAGTCGTGGCCGTGCAGCGGCTCGGCCCTTCCGTCGGGGAAGAGCGTGAAGTGGGCGGCGGAGAACTTGAGATCGCCCTTGGCGACCTCCACCGAATAGCGCGGTCGATCGTTCGGCACGCCGGGCATTCTACCGCGCCCGCGCACGAATCCCTCGGCGGCTCTGGTACCCTGACCTGCCGGTTACTTCTCGGGGCCGCGGAGGGTCGCCCGAGGCCGGGCCGGATCAAGGGGGGAGCGGACATGGCGGAGGGTGCGGCCGTGAGCGACACGGATGCGAGTCGGGCGAATGCGACGGCACGAGCGCATTCCCTGAGTTGGGACGAGACCTTCGACGTGGTCGTCGTGGGCTTCGGCGGTGCCGGCGCGGCCGCCGCACTCGAGGCGCACCGGCGCGGCGCGCGCGTGCTGGTGATCGATCGCTTCCTGGGCGGCGGCGCGACCGCGCAGAGCGGCGGCATCGTGTACCTGGGTGGCGGCTCCGCGCAGCAGAAGCTCGCCGGCTACGACGACAGCCCCGAGCAGATGTTGCGCTACCTGCAGCACGAGGTAAACGGCGTCGTCTCCGACGACACGCTGCGCCGCTTCTGCGACGAGAGCCTCGATCACCTTCACTTCCTCGAGGACGCCGGCGTGCCCATGCCGCCGCGCGGCGAGGCTCCGAAGACCTCGTATCCGCCCGACGACTGCACGCTGTACTTCTCGGGCAACGAGCTCTGTCCTCCGTACAGCGAGTCCGTTGCGCCGGCACCGCGTGGCCACCGCCCGCTCGGCAAGGGACTCACGGGCAACATCCTCTTCCATCACCTGCGCGCCGCGGTGCGCAGGGCGGGCATCGACGTGCGTCTTCTCACCGCTGCGCGCGGGCTCGTCACCGACGAAGCCGGCCGCGTGTGCGGCGCCGTCGTGCACGAGCTCGACGCCTCTGCGCTGCGCCGTGCCCGGTACAAGACGCTGTTCGCGATCGCGTCGGCCATGCCGATCTTCAGCCGCCGCGTCTCCGCGTGGGCGAGCCGCAAGCTCGCGGCGCTCGAACGAAGCGGGGGACGCACGTACCGCGTGCGGGCGCGGGGTGGCGTGGTGCTCTCGGCCGGCGGCTTCGTGTTCAACCGCGAGATGATGGCGCGCTACGCGCCCGACTACCGCGACTGCATGGCGATCGGCACTGCGGGCGACGACGGCGCCGGGATCGAGCTCGGGCGCAGCGTCGGCGGATCCATCGCCCTCATGGATCGCTGCGGGGCGTGGCGCTTCATCAATCCCCCGCAGAGCCTCACGCGCGGCATTCTCGTCGGTGCCGACGGCGAGCGCCTGTGCAACGAAGAGCTCTACGGCGCGACGCTCGGCCGGAACATCGCCGAGAAGGGCGCGGGACGCGGCATCCTGGTGATCGACGAGCGCATCCGCAAGCAGGTCGTGGCGGAGCTCGTCGCATGGAAGAAGGTGAACTTCCAGAGCGTCTTCGCGGTGGTGAACCTCTACGTGAACCGCAAGCGCGCGCACACCGTCGAGGAGCTCGCCCGCGCCTGCGGTCTTCCCGATGCCGCGCTGCGCGCAACGGTTGCGGAGTACAACCGCCGCGTGCGCGAAGGGGCGCCCGACGCGTTCGGCAAGTCCGCGAAGGTGCGGCAGCCCCTCGACGAGCCGCCGTTCTACGCCATCCGCTGCGATCTGGCGAGCCGGCTCTTCCCGACGCCGTGCTTCACGATCGGCGGCCTGCGCGTCGACGAGCCGACCGGCCGCGTGCTGCGCGAGGACGGCGCACCGATCGACGGACTCTACGCCGCGGGGCGCACCGCGGTGGGAATCTCGTCCCACTCGTATGTGTCGGGTCTGTCCATCTCGGACGGCATCTTCTCGGGCCGGCGGGCGGCGCTCCACGCCGCTGCCGTGGCGCAACACGCCTCGCAGGACGGCGCGTGAGCCGGAGCGGGTGGTAGACGCGCGGCGACGGCTTCCCCACACTGTGCTCGCGATGAACGTGCTCGCAGATCTGAAGATCGAGGTCGACCCCGACGAGATGCTGCGCGGGATGGGCTATCCCGAGCAGGCCCGCATCGCGGATCGCGTGCGTGCGGCGTGCGACGAGCAGGCGGCACGCGTCTCGGAGCTCGCCGAGCCATGGGGCGCGCACGTCGATCTTCCCATCGAGTCGATCGAGGGGGAGCGCGTGAGCTGCGCGGGCGGTCGCGTCTTCACGAGCCGCCGGCTCGCGAAGATCGTGAGCAAGGCCGAGATGCTCGCGGTGGCGCTGGTGACGATCGGTCCCCGCGTGGGCGAAGAGGTTCGCCGGCTCGCGCGCGAGGACCGCTTGCTCGACGCGCAGGCGCTCGATGCCGCGGCGTCCTCTGTCACGAGCGCCCTCATGGATCGCGTGGGATCCGAGATCTGCCGCGATTCCGTCATGCGCAACTACGGCACCACCGTGCGGTATGCGCCGGGCTACACCGGCTGGCTCATCCAGGATCTGCCGACGCTGTTCTCGTGCTTTGACGGGCAGGGCGTCCCCGTCTCGCTTTCGCCCGCGTTCACCATGGTTCCCGAGAAGTCGCTCCTCACCGTGGTCGGGCTCGTTCCCGGCGGTCATCCCGCGCCCGACATCGATCCGTGTACCCTGTGCGACCTGCGCCGCTGCTCGATGCGGCGTGCGCCGCGCAAACGCCCCCGGCCCCGTTCCCGTGTCGAGCGCTGATCCCGCCGCGGCGCACCGCCCTGCGCGCCTGCGCGTGTTCGTGGGCGACGTGCAGGGATGTCTCGAGGAGCTCGATGCGTTGCTCGCGGCCATCCCCTTCGATCCCACGCGACACGAGCTGTGGTGCGTGGGCGACGTCGTGAACCGCGGCGCGGACTCCGCGGGCGTGCTGCGGCGCCTCATCGAGATCGGCGGCGACACCGTCCTGGGAAACCACGACCTGCACCTGCTCGCGGTCGCCGCGGGCCGGCACAAGCTCGGCCGCCGCGACACGATCCGGGACGTCCTCGAGGCTCCCGACCGCCAGGCGCTGCTCGCGTGGCTGCGCGCTCGCCCCCTCGTGCGCGTGTGGGACGACATCGTCCTCGTGCATGCGGGGCTCCATCCGTCGTGGCGCGACGTGCGCGCCGTGGCCGCGCCGCTCGAGGCGGCGATCGCCCGTGGCGAGCTGCCCCTCGACGATTCCGCGCTCGACTTCCTCACGCGCGTGCGTCACTGCGATCCCCTCGGACAGCGCCCCGACGACGAGTGGGAGCCCGGTCCGCCGTTCGCGCCGTGGGACTTCCATTACAACGGCGTACACACGGTCGTGTGCGGTCACTGGGCGGCCCGCGGACTCGTGAAGCGCGCCGATCTCGTGAGCCTGGACACCGGCTGCCTGTGGGGCGGGAGGCTCACCGCGTGGATCGCCGAAGAGGACCGCATCGTCTCGGTCCCCGCGCGCCGCGCCTATCAGCAGATCGATCGCCCCGGCACCACGCTGCCGGCGTAGCGCCGGCGCGCAGCGCGATCCCTTCAGGCGCCGTCGCTCGCGGGCTGACCGAAGATCAGGTCCAGGTACGGCCGCTCGTCCGCTGTCGTGAACACGCACACGTAGTCGCCCGGCGTGAGCACCGTCTCGCCGCGCGGTGCGAGCACGTGCTCGTCGCGCAGCAACAGCACGAGCAGCGAGCTCTGCGTGAGTGGCAGATCGCGGATCGGCACCCCCGCCACCGCCGAGGCCGCGCCCACGCGGTACCACAGGAAGCTTCCCGCGTAGTCTCGCAGCGACACCAGCTCGAGCCGTGCCGGTGCAGGCGGAGGGGCCTCTTCGGCCTGTCCGAGGAGGCGTGCGGTCCACGGCACCGTCGCGCCCGGCACGACGCCGTTCACCAGCACCGAGAAGAAGACCAGGTGGAACAGCGCATCGCTGCCCTCGACGCCGCGCAGCACCGGGTACATCGCCAGGATGATGGGCACCGCGCCGCGCAGTCCGATCCACGAGACGAAGAGCTTGTCGCGCCAGGGAACGCGATTCGCAAGCAGGCACAGCCACACCGCGAGCGGCCGCGCGACCAGCGCCAGGATCAGCGCCAGGGCGAAGCCGAGCGGGGCCATCGGCACCAGCTTCGAGGGGAAGACGAGCAGTCCCAGCACGAGGAACATGAGCAGCTGCGACAGCCACGCGAGCGCATCGTGCACGCGGCGGATCCCCGCGCGATACGGCACGGAGCTTCGCGCGATCACCAGCGCAGCCAGATAGACGGCGAGGAAGCCGCTTCCCGACAGCGCCGTCGCCACGCCGTAGGACGTGAAGGCGATCGCCGTGGTGAGCACGGGATACAGCCCCGCCACTGGGAGTGGGATCGCGCGCAGCAGCCACACGCTCGCGTAGCCGAAGCCGAGGCCCGACACGATCCCCACACCGAACTGGATCGAGGCCAGGCGTATGGCCTCGATCGGCTCCGTGGACGTGCCCAGCAGCCATTCCGTGAGTGCGAGCGTGAGCAGGACGGCCATCGGGTCGTTCAGGCCCGATTCGAGCTCGAGCACGCGGGCCGTCCACGCCTTGAGCCGCACCTGGCCCGCGCGCAGCACCGCGAACACCGCCGCCGCATCCGTCGACGACACGACGGCGCCGAGCAGCAAGGCCACCGGAGGAGGCAGCCCGAGCAGCAACCCCGCGCCCGCCACCAGGACCGCCGTCAGCAGGACCCCCCCCGAAGCCAGCACGATCGCCGGTCCGAGGGAGCCGCGAAGGTTTGCCGTCGGCGCATTCAGACCGCCGTCGAACAGGATCAGCACGAGGCCGATCGTCCCCACGCGGAAGGCCAGGGCGTAGTCGTCGAAGGGAATGCCCCCGAAGCCCTCGGAGCCGAATGCGATCCCGATCAACAGGAACACGAAGAGCGAGGGCAGGCCCAACCGGCCCGAGAGCGGGCTCACCACGAGCGCCACGAGCAGCAGCACGCCGGTGGCGAGCAGTAGCAGGCCGGTTCCGGTGAGTGGATCCATCGAGTCCCAGATCGTCCTTTGCGGGCGTGTGGCTCGTGGGCGAGGGCGCCTTGCGTGTGAGTGGAGGCTTCGGATGCGAGCCCGACCGCGAACCTAGCGAGTTTTCCTCCGATCTGGCTACGTTTCGCGGCAACGCCGCAGGTGCGGAACGAAGAGGGGAGCGGGTGGAAGCCGGAGCCGTCGCGAATCCGCTCCTTGCAGGCGTGCTCGCGTACGTCGCGATGCAGCTCGTGCTCGGGCTCGTGGTCTCGCGCTGGGTGTCGAACGAGACCGACTACTGGCTCGCCGGGCGCCGGCTCGGGCCTTCGCTCGCCATGTTCTCGGTGTTCGCCACGTGGTTCGGCGCCGAGACGTGCATCGGTGCTTCGGGGGCGGCCTATGCCGATGGCGTGCGCGGTGCCACCGCCGATCCGTTCGGATACGCCGCGTGCTTGCTCTTCATGGGACTGGTGTTCGCGGCGCCGCTGCGCCGGCGCGGACTCACCACGCTCGCGGATCTGTTCCGCGAGCGATACTCCGAGCGGGTCGAGTGCGTTGCCGCGGTGCTCATGATTCCGTCATCGCTCCTGTGGGCGGCCGCGCAGATCCGCGCCTTCGGCGGCGTGATCGCAAGCGTGTCCGAGATCGAAGTGGGGCTTGCGATCACCTTCGCGGCGGCGGTCGTCGTGATCTACACCGCGTCGGGGGGACTGCTCGCCGACGCGGTGACGGACCTCTTGCAGGGCATCGTGCTTCTCGTCAGTCTCGGTGCGATCGCGGCGGTGGTGATGACGCAGCTCGGCGGGCCGATGGCGTACCTCGCCGCGACCGGGCCGGCGACGATCGCACTCGATTCCACGGATCCCGTTCCTGTGCTCCACCGGATCGAGGCGTGGGCCATCCCGATCTTCGGCTCCGTCGTCGCGCAGGAGCTCGTCGCGCGCGTGGTGGCCGCGCGCTCGCCCGAGCTCGCGCGCCGCGCCACGGTGGCGGCGAGCGGCCTCTACTTCGCGGTGGGCATCCTTCCCGTGTCGCTCGGCCTCATTGGGGCGCGGCTGCTGCCCGGCCTGGACGATCCCGAGCAGATCCTGCCGCGCATGGCGCAGCACGCGCTGCCCACGCTCGGCTACGTACTCTTCGCGGGCGCCCTCGTCTCGGCCATCCTCTCGACCGTGGACAGCGCGCTGCTCGCCGCGAGCGCGCTCGCCTGTCACAACGTGATCGCGCCGCTGCACCCCGGGCTCGGCGACCGCGCGCGCCTGCGCCTGGCGCGTGGCTGCGTCACCGCCTTCGGTGGGGTCGCCTATGCGATCGCGCTGCGGGCCGACGGCGTGCTCGCGCTCGTCGAGACCGCGTCCGCCTTTGCCAGCGCCGGCATCTTCGTGGTCGTCGCCTTCGGCCTGTTCACTCCGGTGGGCGGGCCGAGGGCCGCCATGGCAGCCCTCGTGACCGGAGCCGTCACCTGGCTCTTCGCGCATTACGGCGAACGGGTGGCCACCCCGTATCTTCTGTCACTTGTGGCAGCCACTTTGTCGTATCTGGCCACCAGCGCATTCGAGCGGATGCGTATGGGCAGACAGATCGATCCCTTTCGTGCAAGGATTCCCGTCCAGGAGGGAGACCCATGAGCGCCGAGCTCCGCGTCGAGGGGCGAAGGTTCGTCGCGCGCGACGGGCGCACCGTGATCCTTCGCGGAGTGAACGTCGCGGGCGACGCAAAGGTTCCGCCGTTCCTGCCCATCACGTCGCCGCAGCTCCTCGACCCGCTCGTCGGCATGGGCATGAACGTCGTTCGCCTGCTCTTCACCTGGGAGGCCTTCGAGCCCGTGCGCGGCGAGTACGACGAGCAGTACTTGGAAGGGTACACCCAGGTGGTTCACTGGGCGTGGGAGCGCGGCCTGCACGTGATCGTCGACATCCACCAGGATGCCTTCTCGCGCTACAACCTCGGCGGCTGTGGCGAGGGCTTCCCCGAGTGGGCGGTTCCGCCCGAGATCGCGCGCGCCACCCCGAGCAACTGCGCGGAGTGCGCGGACTGGGGCCGGCGGATGCTGCGCGACGCCGGAATGCACGAGTCGTGGCGGCAGTTCCACGCCGGCGTGCGCGGCGTGCGCACGCGCTACCTCGACATGATGCATCGCTTGGCCCGCCACTTCACGGGGTTCCCGGGCGTGATCGGGTACGACCTGCTGAACGAGCCGTGGGGCTGCGAGAAGACCGAGATCGCGCCCCTGTACGAGGACGCCGCAGCGCGCATCCGCAGCGCGGATCCCACCGCGATCCTGTTCGTATCGCCGCGGGCGCTCACGAGCGCGGGATTGCAGACGAAGCTTCCCAAGCCGCGTTTCGGGAACTTCGCCTATGCGCCGCACTACTACGACGCGTGCGTGATCATGCTCGGGCGGTGGCTCGGCTTCCCGCCCAAGATCGCCTGCGCGCGCATGGATGCCAAGGCCGCGGAGTGGGGAGTGCCGCTGTTCCTGGGCGAGTTCGGGGCCGGAGGGGACTGCGCCCGGGCGCGCCCCTATCTGGATGCCCTCTATGCGGCGCTCGACAAACGTCTTGCATCCGGAACCCAATGGGTGTTCACTCCCGGGTGGACCCGGGAGCGCAAGGACGGATGGAACGACGAGGACTTCAGCATCGTCGACGACTGCGGCCGCACGCGCGGCAACTTCCGCCTGCGTCCCTATCCCCAGCGCTTCGCCGGTCCGCCTACGCAGATCCGTGTGAAGTACCGCGATCGGCGCGCCGGGGTCTCGGTCGCCGTCGCGTGGGATCACGATCCCGCGTTGGGCCGCACGGAGATCTTCGCCCCGCGCCACGCCCTGTTCGGCGAGCGAGTCACGATCGAGACCTCGACGAGCGATCTCGAGTGCCGCTACGACGACGAGGGGATGCGCCTCGTGTGCGAGTCGTCGTCGCCGGGCGCCAAGCGCGTGGTGATCCGCACCCCATAGACCGAGAGAGGAACCCGCGATGATCCAGCGCATGGACGATTTCCTGGTACACCAGACCGCGTTGCCCCTGGCCCAGGTGGCTTCGCAGCTCCCGGCGTGGGAGGAGGGCTTCTACTTCTTCCTGCACGACCGCGAGGGTCGCGTGCTCATCCTTACGGGCTATGCCGCGCATCCCAACACCGGAATGGTGCAGGGGATCCTGCTCGCCGTCTGCGATGGCGTGCACTACCGCTACATCCATCAGGGCCCGCTGCTCGACGACTGGCGCGAGAACATCGCCGCGGGGTCGCTCTCGTTCCGCATCCTCGAGCCCACGCGGCGGTGGGGGCTCGTGCTCGAGGACAAGGACAACGACATCCGGGCCGAGGTCGAGTTCCAGGGCCTCTGGCCCATGCACGAGCTTCGCCCCGTACACCTGGGGCCCGACAGCGACCCCATCGCGCGACAGATCCATCTCACGCAGGGCGGTGTCTACCGCGGGACGCTTCGCGTGGGGGATACCGAGTTCACGGATCTGGTCGGAACGCGCACGCGCAACTGGGGCCATCGCCTGTTCACGCGCATGCCGTTCTACTCGTGGTTCTCGATGGACTTCCCCGATCTGTGGGTGAACGCGTGGCTCATGGAGTCGGACACCGGCGCGACGGTGTACGTGGACGGTGTCGTGGGCCGCGCGGACGGGACGAACACGAGGATCGAGCGCATCGAGCACGAGGTCGCGCTGTGGCCCGGCACGAACCGCCCGCGCACGCACTGGTTCACCGTGCACACCGGCGAGGGCCGACCCCTTCGGATCCATGCCCGCGAGACCGGCTCGCTCTTCTTCGGGCCCCCCGAGCCGCGCTGGTCGCTCTCCGACAAGGAAGCCCTCGCGCGCGCCGACTCCGTCGCGGTCGTCATGGATCAGTACTGCGAGTTCACGTTCAACCACCGCCGCACCTACGGCGTGG